>JAQUQP010000061.1 GCA_028716025.1 bacterium
CTGTTTGCAGGATAGCCGAGCTCTCTAAGGTAAGCACCCCCATTCCCGGCTTGATGGCCGGGGGCGTAATCCGTTCAATTTCAAAAGTGGTGGTTAAGATACGAGGTTTGCTTTTCTCCCGGGGGATAGTCAACTTTGCGGTATAAAGGCCGTCAGGCGCATTCCATGGTACAGGCCAGGCAGCTTCATAAATATGCAGCCGGGAATTATACTTAAGTAAGACGCCTTTTTTGCCACCGACCGTATCAATAGGTTTATTATTCTTTTCCACGAATACCAGGAGATTCATTTTTCCCAGGGATTTATCCCGGGAGTCAAAATTGAACTTTACCAGTTCAAAATGCCGGTATGTCTTTTTCTGGGATTTTAGGCTGGTAGCTTTGTTCCTATAATAATAAAAGTAAGAATGGATAGTGGCTGTGACCACTACAATCATAACTATGACGGTCAGGATGGTTAAAAAATGAACCGGGAGCTTAAAGTTCTTCTTTCTCCTGGCAGGCTGGTTACGCTTGATCTTTCCTATGGGATTGGGTTGCTTATAGGGCATAGTATTTAAAGTATTCCTTATATTAAAGTAGTTTATGAAGATAATCCTAATTTGCTTATAATATCAATGCTTTTTGAGATAGCCTCATCCATCTTATCAGGATCCTTGCCGCTGGCCTGGGCCAGGTCTGCGCGACCTCCTCCGCTGCCGCCTACAACAGCAGACACTTCCTTGATGATTTTAGCGGCATGTAAGCCTTTAGCGGTTAGATCTGCGGTGACCATGCAAATAAGGGCTATTTTGCCATTTTTGAGGCCTCCCAGTATAAAAACCCCGCTTTTCAAGTTGTTCTTTAACTGGTCCCCTATCTTCCGCAGGTCTTCTGCGTCGGCCTCAGGGAAGTTCCTGGCCAGGACCAAAATACCATTGACTTTCCTGGCTTCATTCACCAAATCATTGATATTAAGGGAAACAGCCTTGTTTTTTTGCTGTTGCAGATCTTTTTGCAGGGATCTTACCTGGTCGATCAGTTTTTCTACCCTATGGGGCAATTCCCCGGCATTTGTTTTCAACATAAGTTCCAGGTCAGCTATTAGCTGGTCCTGCTGATGCATAATCCGGATCGCTTCTTGTCCGGTGACTGCTTCTATGCGGCGCACACCCTGGGCAATACTGGCTTCTGAAACGATCCTGAAAAGGCCGATCTCACCGCTGGTGTGGCAATGGGTACCGCCGCATAATTCCATGCTGGCACCGGATACTTCTACCAAACGGACTTTATCGCCGTATTTTTCGCCGAAAAGCGCCATGGCTCCTTTTTTCCTGGCTTCTTCCGGGGAAGTTTCAGAGATCATTACCGCCAGGTTCTCCCTGATATTGGCATTAACTATATCTTCCAGGGCGTACAATTCTTTCGCGTCCAGGGATTGGTTATGGGTAAAATCAAAACGCAGGCGTTCAGGTTCGACCAGCGAACCAGCCTGGGTAATATGGCTGCCGAGTATTTTTCTTAAAGCAGCTTGTAATAAATGGGTAGCAGTGTGATTACGGGTAATGTTATGTCTTCGTTCCGCGTTGACGATGATCTCGACTGGTTCCTGTTTGGCAAAAGAGCCTTTGGTGACCTTGCCCTCATGCACGATCAGTCCCGGGATCGGCCGGGCTGTATGAGTAATAATGATCTCGCCGTCTGCCTTAGTAATTTTACCGGTGTCGCCGACCTGTCCGCCGGTTTCACCGTAGCAAGGAGTTTTCTCCACGATCACTTGTACGGCTGACCCTGCTGACGCCTGGTTTACTTGCTTTTTATCTACCAGTAACGCCAGGATCTTGCTCTTGGCGCTGTTCTCAGTATAGCCGGTGAAAATAGTATCTCCGGTATCTTTATGGAGCAGGGAATAAAAAGAAAGGTCTTCAGCGCCTGACCCTTTCCAGGCTGACCTGGCTTTCTCCCGTTGTTGCTCCATTTCTGTTTCAAATTCTTTATCGTCTGTCTGGAAGCCTTGTTCAGCCGCGATCTCTTTGGTCATGTCAGGCGGGAAGCCATAAGTATCATAAAGCTGGAAAACTATCTTGCCGCTGATCATTTTGTTTTTAGTCTTTTTCAATCCGGTGATGATCTCTTCGAGTATAACCAGCCCCTGCTCCAGGGTTTGCTGGAATTTCTTTTCTTCGTTAATAATAATATTATAGGTATGTTCTTTAGCTTCGGTTAATTCAGGATAATGCTCTTTCATGGAATCAATAACCACACCAGCCAGGAGGTGCAGGAATGTTTCATTAATGTTCAACAATTTACCGTAGCGGTGAGCCCGGCGTATAAGCCGTCGCAGCACGTAGCCACGGCCTTCGTTGGAAGGAAGTATCCCTTCACTGCATAAAAACGTGATCCCGCGTATATGGTCAGCGATAACTTTTAAATACCGGTCGCTTTTTTCATCCTGGCCATATTCAATACCTGCCAGGTCAGCCGTCTTTTGGATGATCGGACGGAATAAGTCGGTGTCAAAGTTTGATGGTACTTTCTGGACGACTGCGGCCAGTCTTTCCAGGCCCATGCCGGTATCAATATTTTTTTGCGGTAACGGGGTCAATTTTCCGTCTTTATCCCGGTCAAACTGGGTAAAAACCAGGTTCCATACTTCCAGGTACCGGTCGCAATCACAGCCAGCTTTGCATTCAGGTTTGCCGCAGCCGGTTTCTTCTCCCTGGTCATACAATATCTCGGAACAAGGGCCGCAGGGGCCGGTATCACCCATTTCCCAAAAATTTGATTCTTTACCCAGGCGGATAATACGGTCAGGCGCAACGATAGTCTGCCAGATCTGTGCAGCTTCGTCATCGTCCTGGTAAATGGTCACCCATAATTTATCCGGCGGGAGATTGACGGTCTTGGTCAGGAATTCCCACGCCCATTGGATAGCTTCTTTCTTGAAATAATCACCGAAAGAAAAATTGCCGAGCATTTCAAAAAACGTATGGTGACGGGCAGTATGGCCCACTCTCTCTATATCATTAGTGCGAAAACATTTCTGGCAGCTGACTGCGCGGGTATAGGTAAGTTTGGTTTTACCCTGGAACATATTTTTAAACTGTACCATGCCGGCGCTGGTAAAAAGCAGTGTCGGGTCGCCGGAAGGTACCAACCCGTCACTTTTGGCCAGGTGGTGTTTGCGCTCTACGAAGAAGTCTAAATACTTTTTTCTGATCTCATTGGCTTTCATTTATAATACTCCTGTATCGGTTTTACTGTTATGCCTTGGTTGCGCAGGGCCACAATACCGTCGACAGCAGCCTCGGCCCCGAAAAAAGTGGTGATGAACGGGACATTATGGATCAGCGCGTTCTGCCGGATAATATACCCGTCGCTGCGGGAGCGGGTTCCCTTAGGCGTATTGATGATCAGGTCAACCTGCTTATTCTTAATGATATCAACCATGTCCGGGCGGCCTTCCCCTATCTTAGCCACTTCTTCCACTGCCAATCCCTGGTTCTTCAAGAGAGCGCAGGTTTTCCTTGTTGAAATGATCTTAAATCCCAGGTCCAGCAATTTTTTGGCGACAGGCGCGATCCGCCCTTTATCATAGTCATTAACACTGATAAACACAGTTCCTGATAAGGGTAGCGAGCTGCCGGCAGCCATTTGCGACTTGGCGAAAGCCAGGCCAAAGTTAGCGTCGATACCCATTACTTCGCCGGTGGATTTCATTTCCGGCCCCAGGATACTGTCAATGCCTGGGAATTTAATGAATGGCAACACGGCTTCTTTAACTGCGGTATATGATAAAGTCTGTCCTGCCAGTGGTACATTCAGATCTTTTAACTTTTTCCCCACCATGCACGCGGCGGCGATTTTGGCTAAAGGTATGCCTGTCGCTTTACTGACAAAAGGAACCGTCCGTGAGGCGCGGGGATTAACTTCGAGAACATAAATGATATTATCCTTGATGGCATATTGGATATTGAGCAGGCCGATGACTTGCAAAGCCTTAGCCAGCCTGGTGGTATAATTCCTGATCGTTTCGATCTGCGCAATAGTCAGCGTATAGGGCGGTAAAGCGCAGGCACTGTCGCCGGAATGGATGCCCGCTTCTTCAATATGCTCCATAATACCGCCAATATAAACATCTTTACCGTCTGATACCGCGTCGCAATCAACCTCAATGGCATCAGACAGGAATTTATCGATCAGTATCGGGTGTTTGGGAGAAATATCTTTGGCCTTGCGAATATAATTTTCCAGGCTTGGTTCTTCGTATACAATTTCCATGGCCCGGCCGCCGAGCACGTAACTGGGACGTACCATGACTGGGTAGCCGATCTTGGCCGCAATAGCTTTGGCTTCGCTAAAGCTCATGGCAGTGCCGTTTTCAGCCTGCGGGATCTTTAATTTATTAAGCAGCCTTCCGAAACGTTTGCGGTCTTCGGCCAGGTCAATATTGTCCGGTGAAGTACCAATGATCTTGACCCCGTTCTTCTTCAGGGCCAAAGCCAGGTTCAGCGGTGTCTGGCCGCCGAATTGAACAATAACACCGTCTGGCTTTTCCCGATGGTCAATGTTCAGGACATCTTCCAGGGTCACTGGCTCAAAATATAGCCGGTCGCTGGTGTCATAGTCGGTAGAAACAGTTTCAGGATTGCAGTTGACCATGATGGTTTCATAACCCATGTCTTCCAGGGCAAAAGCGGCATGCACGCAGCAATAATCAAATTCAATACCCTGCCCGATACGATTAGGCCCGCCTCCAAGGATCATGATCTTCTTTTTCTTTGACTTCTGTTCATGCTGTTCATCTTCTGTTTCATAGGTGGAATAATAATAAGGAGTGAACGCCTGGAATTCAGCGGCACAAGTGTCGACCAGCTTGTAGCTGGGATAAAGGCCATTTTTTTCGCGCAGCTTGGTGATCAGGCTTTCCTTAACTGATAATATTTCAGCCAGCTGGTGATCTGAATAGCCCAGTTTTTTAGCTTGGGATACCAGCTCTAACTGCTGGGCTTTTTTCTGTTTGATGAAGTTTGAATGGCGCAGGGACATTTCAAAATCACACAGCTCTTTAATATTATAAATAAACCATGGGTCAATGGCGCTGGCCAGCGCGATATCAGCCACCGGGAACCCGTTTTGCAGGGCATATTTAATATAAAAGATCCTTTCACTGGTCGGGAGTTTAATAAAGTATTTTATTTTATCCAGCATGTCTTCCCGGCGTTCGGCTGATTTTAAAGCTGTCTTGATCTCCTTTTCCAAGGCATGGTTATCATTGCCTAACCCATGCCTGCCGATCTCCAGTCCGCGGATAGCTTTCTGTAAAGATTCCTTAAAAGTCCGGCCGATAGCCATTACCTCACCGACGCTTTTCATCGATATACCGAGACGAGAATCCGCCCCGGCGAATTTTTCAAAAGCAAACCTGGGGATTTTGGTGACTACGTAATCTATCGACGGTTCGAAACAAGCCGGGGTTTTCTTGGTAATGTCATTGGGAATTTCATCAAGCGTATATCCTATGGCCAGTTTGGCGGCAATTTTTGCTATCGGGAACCCGGTAGCTTTTGACGCCAAGGCGGAAGAACGGGAAACCCGGGGATTCATTTCAATGACGACCATCCTGCCGTTTAAGGGATTGATCCCGAATTGTATGTTACTTCCGCCGGTGTCTACGCCGATGGCCCTGATAATCTTAACTGCGGCATCGCGCATCTTCTGGTATTCTTTATCACTGAGAGTTTGCGCCGGCGCTACAGTTATGCTGTCACCGGTATGGATACCCATGGGGTCAAAATTTTCGATCGAGCAGACAATAACTACGTTATCTTTTCTGTCCCTCATTACTTCGAGCTCGAATTCTTTCCAGCCCAAAACTGATTCTTCGAGCAAAACTTCGCTGACCGGGCTATGCTCGAGAGCAAAAGTTACCAGGTCCATGAACTCTTCTATATTGTAAGCAATACTGCCGCCGGTGCCTCCCAAGGTAAAAGAAGGCCTGATGACGAGCGGAAAACCGATTTGTTTGGCTATCTCCAGGGATTCGGTAAGATTATGGGCATAGCCGCTGCGCGGCAGGTCCATGCCGATCTCCTGCATAGTTCTTTTAAACATGCTGCGGTCTTCAGCGCGCTTAATAGCTTCAAAATTGGCCCCGATGAGTTCTACTTTATATTTATCGATAATCCCTTTTTCAACCAGCGCTACGGTAAGGTTCAATGCTGTCTGCCCGCCGATAGTCGGCAGCAAGGCGTCGGGCCTTTCTTTGGCAATGATCTTTTCCAGTACTTCCACGGTTAATGGTTCAATATAGGTCCGGTCACTGATCTGCGGATCAGTCATGATCGTCGCCGGATTAGAATTTACCAGGATGATTTTATAGCCCTCTTCTTTGAGCGCTTTGCAGGCCTGCGTACCGGAATAATCGAACTCACAAGCCTGGCCGATAATGATCGGACCGGAACCGATAAGCATGATCTTTTTTAAATCTTCTCTTTTAGGCATGATCTTCCTTTTTTTGTTTAGTTGTTCCTGTAAAATCGCTTCTGCAGCGAAAGTTTGGATCTTTGAGCGAAACAAGTTATTTTCGAGACGAGCATATCTACGACAGTGATCTGTAAGTCGAGAAAATACTTGGTATAGCCAAAGAGCCAAAGTTGCAGCCAGAATGGATTTTTCAGGAGCAACTATTTCAGATCCTTATAATAGTCTTGCAAGGATCTTGGCACCATTTTGTTGTTCTTGGCTGCTTCCATGCCTTCTACGCTGGCGTTGGCCGCGGTAATAGAAGTAACATAAGGAACTTTATGCTGGATAGCCATGATCCTGATAAAACTATCATCGTCTTTGCTGGATTTCCCTAACGGTGTATTGATGATCATATGGATCTCTTTATTCTTAATGGCATCGGCTATATTAGGGCGTCCCGCGTTGATCTTCTTGATCTCGTTATTTTCGATACTATTATCCAACAGGAACTTGCTGGTATTTTCCGTAGCCAGAATATTAAAACCAAGTTCTTTTAGTTTCCGGGCCAGGGGCAGCAAAGCTTTCTTATCTTTGTCTGCTACGGTTAACAAGACATTCCCTTCGACAGGTAACTGGGTGCCTGTGGCTGCCTGGGCTTTGTAAAAAGCCAGGCCAAATGTATTAGCAATACCCAGGACTTCACCGGTAGATCTCATTTCCGGGCCAAGTATCGGGTCAACTTCCGGGAACATGTTGAACGGGAACACAGCTTCTTTTACCCCGACATAAGGCAGTTTGCGTTTTTTAAGTTCGGGAAAATCTTTAAGTTTTTTACCTAACATCAATTGGGTCGCGATATGAGCGGTTTGAATGCCGGCAATTTTTGAGACCAGTGGTACGGTCCTGGAGGCCCGTGGATTGGCCTCTAAAATGTAAACCTTGTCATTACCAATAGCAAACTGGATATTGATCAAACCGACTACTTTAAGTTCTTCCGCTATCTGCTTAGTATACAACTCGATAGTTTGCAGGTGCTTCTCTTTAATAGTACGCGGCGGTATGGCGCAAGCCGAATCGCCCGAATGGACGCCCGCGTATTCTATATGCTCCATCACTGAGGCCACAAAAGTATCCTGGCCATCGCATAACGCATCCACTTCTGTTTCCAGGGCCTGTTCCAGGAAGCGATCGATCAGCATAGGATATTCCGGGCTGACATTAATAGCTTCAGTGGCATATTTTTTCAGCCGCTCTTCTTCATATATTATTTCCATGCCACGTCCGCCCAGGACAAATGACGGGCGAACGATCAACGGGTAGCCTATCTTATTAGCTATTGCCAGGGCTTCTTCCAAAGAACGCGCTGTTCCGCTTTCCGGCTGAGGAATGTTTAAGGCAATTATTTTTTCCCGGAAGTATTCGCGGTCTTCTGCCAGCCTGATGCTTTCAGGAGTAGTCCCCAGGATCTTGACGCGATTATCTTTCAGTTCCTGGGCGATATTAAGAGGGGTTTGCCCGCCGAACTGGACGATCACTCCTTCTGGTTTTTCTTTATCATAAATAGCCAAAACGTCTTCTACGGTTAAAGGCTCAAAATACAGCTTATTCGAAGTATCATAGTCGGTAGAAACAGTTTCTGGGTTACAATTGACCATGATCGATTCATATCCCTCATCCCGCAAGGCAAAAGCCGCGTGCACGCAGGTATAATCAAATTCAATACCTTGGCCGATACGGTTGGGGCCGCCTCCCAGGATCATGATCTTCTTTTTCTTTGAAACCGGGACTTCGTCTTTGCCCGGGGAATAGGTTGAATAGTAATATGCGGCATTCTTTACACCGCTGACCGGAACTGCTTCATAACGGCATGTTTTCCCGGCCGCCAGCCTCTTCTTCCTTACTTCTATTTCTTTCACCCCAAATATCTTGGCTAAATATTTATCAGAAAAACCCCATTCCTTGGCCTGGAACAATTTGTCTTTCGGCAGGTCAGTCAAGGTTAGCTTGGCTATTTCTTCTTCAAATAAAACGAGGTCCTGCATTTCCTTGATGAACCAGGTATTGATATATGTGATCTCATGCAGTTCTTCAGGAGTAATGCCTTGGCGCAGGGCTTCGTACATCAGGAACAATCTCTCGCTCGTTGGTTGGGATAATTTTGCCCGTAACTGGTCGATTGAAAGGCTCTTAAAATCTTTTGCTCCTCCCAGGCCCGAGCGCCCGATCTCCAGGGAACGGATAGATTTCTGGAAAGCTTCCTTAAAGGTCTTGCCGATAGACATTACTTCGCCGACAGCTTTCATTTGGGTACCCAGCAGGTCTTTAGCCTGGGGGAATTTTTCAAAGGCCCAACGGGCAAATTTAATGACTACATAATCTCCCCAGGGTTCATATTTTTCCAGAGTGCCTTTGCGCCAATAAGGGATTTCATCCATTGTGATGCCGCTGGCCAGTTTCGTGGAAATACGGGCAATAGGGAACCCAGTGGCTTTGGAAGCTAATGCCGAAGACCGGGACGTGCGGGGATTAATCTCTATGACTACCAACCGGTCATCCTTGGGATTATGGGCAAATTGGACATTGGTGCCGCCAATGACCCCTATCGCGTCAACGATCTTATAAGACAATTCCTGCATTCTTTTTTGTAATGGTTCAGGGACTGTGAGCATCGGCGCGGCGCAGAAGCTATCACCGGTATGTACTCCCATGGCATCAATATTCTCGATGAAGCAAACTGTTATTTTTTGTCCTTTATCATCCCGTACTACTTCCAGTTCCAGTTCTTCCCAGCCCAGGACTGATTCTTCCACGAGTACCTGGTGGATCAAGCTGACCAGCAGTCCCCGCGCCGTCACTTCGCGTAGTTCTTCCACATTATAGACAATACCGCCGCCTGTGCCGCCCATGGTATAAGCCGGACGCAGGACTACGGGGTATTTTAAACGTTCAGCGATCTTTTCAGCTTCCTCGACTGAATAACAAGGTTCGGAAACAGGAACAGATATATCCAGCCGTTGCATGGTTTCCTTAAAAATGATCCGGTCCTCGCCGCGTTCAATAGCGTCAGCCTTGACCCCGATTATCTGTACTTTGTACTTATCTAGGATGCCGGCTTTATGCAGGCTGGCAGCCATATTCAGGCCGGTTTGGCCGCCCAAATTGGGCAATAAAGCGTCAGGACGCTCTTTTTCAATGATCTTTTCAATGCTTTCCAGGGTCAAAGGTTCAATGTAGGTTTGGTCAGCGGTTCCCGGGTCAGTCATGATCGTCGCCGGGTTAGAGTTCACCAAAACCACTTCATAACCTTCTTCTTTTAAAGCTTTGCAGGCTTGGGTACCGGAATAGTCAAATTCACAGGCTTGCCCGATAATGATCGGACCGGAACCAATGATCAAAACTTTATGAATATCCTGTCTTTTTGGCATACTGACCCCTGTAGATAGTTGATTGTTGATAGTTGATTGTTGAAAGAATAAACTAAAGGGATGAGTTTTCTATCAACTATGAACTATCAGCTATGAACTTTTATTTAAACTGCTCCATAAGTTTTAAGAACTCATCAAATAAATAGCGCGAATCATGAGGCCCGGGTGAAGATTCGGGATGATATTGCACGCAAAATGCCGGGTATTTCTTATGACGGAAACCTTCATTAGTCTGGTCA
>JAQUQP010000062.1 GCA_028716025.1 bacterium
AATGGTGTACAGTATCTTGTCGGAAGATCAGCAGGTTGTATTTGAAAAGCGGTTAGAGCTGGATTCTTCCTTTGCTTTATCTCCGATTGTCAGGTTTCGCTATAATGTTCATGTCCAGAGAGGAAATGTGGAAATTGCTTTTAGGAGAATTGAATCCCATATTCGGACCCTGGATGAATTAGGTTTGCCTCCGGTGGTTGCCGACTTGGCCCGCAAACGAAGCGGTTTGGTGATCGTAACCGGAGCGACGAATGCCGGTAAGACAACGACAGTATCAGGTATGGTGGACCTGATCAACAATGAGCGTTCCTGCGTGATCATTACCCTGGAAGATCCGATCGAGTATGTCCATGATTTTAAAAAAGGCATTGTTAAACAAAGAGAGGTTGGCCTGGACACTAAATCATTTCCCATTGCCTTGAAGCATGCATTACGGCAGGATCCGGATGTGATCATGATCGGTGAGATAAGGGACCCTGAGACTATGGCTACGGCTTTGTCTGCCGCTGAAACAGGGCATTTGATCCTGGCGACTTTACCGGCGTATGATTCGGTGCAAGCGATCAGCCAGATCGTTAATATGTTCCCGGTCGAACAGCAGCGCCAGGCCAGAATGCAATTAGCGGAAACCTTGCAAGGCATGATTTACCAGATGCTGCTTCCTCATTCGGAAAAGATCTGGCAGCGGGTGTTGGCGACAGAAGTGTTAGTAGTGACCCCGGCTGTCCGTAACCTGATACGCGAACAACGTTTAGAGCAGATCCCCCTGGTTATCCAGACTGGAGGCGGGCATGGGATGCATACCATCGATTCTTCCCTTGAGCTGTTGTTGCGCCGCAGGGAAATAACTCAGGAAACAGTGCGTGAACGTTGCCGGGATAAAAAGAAATTCGGGATCAGTGAGTAATTATGCGCCATAAAATAAATACTGTTCCGCTTACAATTGATATACTAGTGGTCATTTATCTCAGTTTGTCGCTCTGGCTGGTGTATAAAGGCGATATATTGGGATATACAAAAATATTTGATCTGGTTCCGCTCAAGTTTGTCCTTACTAAAACATATATTTTTTTATATAAGATCCGGTTTTTTATTTTTGCTATTATCTATTGTGTGTTCATGATCGGTTTGTATCTCCTGAAAAAATGGGCCTTTTTGGGTACGCTGATCCTGAATCTTATCACCTTGATCACCGCCGATCCCTTAGTCCGGGGGATCACTTTTTTTGTCATTATCTATCTCGTTTTTCAACGGGAGTATTTTGGGATCGGTGAGTTTAAGAGGCCAGAGTTCAAGAATATCATTCATGTTGATCTGTTGGCAGGGAATGGATCGAAAATCCAAAACGAAGAACTGGAAGAGCGCAAAGATTTGAAAATAGAAGAATTTCTGGCAGTTGGCGAGATCGAAAAAGCCGCTGAATACACGCGTGGTTTGATCATTGTCGCCCGACAGATGGCTGATACCAAAAACCTGGTTTTCTATGAAAAATATATGGATAAAATAAACCGCATCAAGAACCGGACCGTCATGTGATGAGAATTCTTCCTGTTCGATACATTCTGGCCAGCGTGTCACCTCGCCGCAAGCAATTACTCCGGGCAATGGGAATAAAATTTAAGATCATCCCTAGTTCGATCCGGGAAAAGGCAGATCCTGCTCTTACTCCGGCACAGCTGGTCAAAAAGCTGGCCTTACAGAAAGCCACTGATGTTGCCCGGCAGTTCAAGGGTAAGAAATATATAGTGATCGGGGCGGATACCATCGTGGTCAGGAAAGGTGAAATACTGGGAAAACCGCGGAACCCCCGGCATGCCGTTCAAATCTTGAACAAATTAAGCGATAGTATCCATTTTGTATATACCGGTGTAGCAGTGATCGATACATTAGCCGATAAGAAGCTGGTATCTTACGAAAAAACCAGGGTCAAAATGAAAAAACTGAGCCCGGAAGAAATAAGCTATCATTCGGAGCGACATTTGGATAAGGCCGGTGCTTACGCGGTACAAGAGGAAAAAGATGCCTTTATCGAGAAAATAGACGGTTGCTATTATAATGTGGTCGGTCTGCCGATCAAGCTGCTTAAACAAATGATTAAGAAAATATCCCGGCAAAAGAAAAAAGCAGTTAGCTCTGGTTTAAACTAACTGCTTTTTATATTTTATTTACTGTTTTTGATCTTACCGCTGTCCGCCATCTGCGGACCGCCGTCTATTCTGTTTGCCCGCCGCCTGCCATCTGCTTTTCTATCGCCTCTAGATTATTCTCGATCTTTGCGGTAGCCTCAATTTTTTTATACCAATCTTCAAAAAGCTGCGCTTTTTTCTGCTGTAAGAGATTTTGTTTGATCGCTTCTTTTTCCTTGAGCAAGTCTTCTGGTTTTGGCGCCGGTTTCTTGGTTTTTAATTGTTTGGCGACTTCATCCGCCAACTCCTTATCGGTTACGGTCACTGCCTCAGTCACTTTTTCTTGTACCCGCTGGATCATCAGGCTGTCCCTAACGTCTTTTTCAAACACAGCAGTAGTGCTATGCAATTGCATTTTAATGGTATTTATATATTGCTGTTGGTCAAAGCGGCCTTCTTTCTGGAAATAGGGTAGCTTTTGGATAAAGTCGCTTAACTCTTTATTAGAAATCTTGATCTTCATTTTCTTGGCTTGCTGCAACAACAACTTTTTACTGATCATTTCATTAAGGAGCATTTTTTTCAGATTATTAGCCATTTCCTCGGTAATATCAATATTATACATATTGCGGTAATTATTCAACCGCTGTAAAAAAGTGGCATTGAAAGCTTCATACCTAATCTTTTCCCCATTGACCTTGGCTACTATATCAGCCGTATTGGTGAAGAAATAACTTCCCAATCCAACAAATGTAGCCAGGATAAAAACACTGACCGCGAACCAAAGGAATATCTTGGTGTTCTTGCGTATTGCCTTAAGCATTAGGTAGTTCCTCCCTTTAAAAAAGTCCCTTAACTATACCCTAAACAGCAAAATAAAGCAAGTTTTTTTATATGTAATATTGGGGCAAACATGTTATAATTATTATTCTATGTCTACTATTACCCTTCTTTTTTATAAGGTTTTTATTTTTATCCTACTGGGCTATATCCTGGGCCGTTTTCTCCGGATCAATCTCCAGCGACAGGTTCAAGTAATCATAAATACCGGGTTGTATGTCCTTTTCCCTATTTTTGTGCTGGTCACCATGTGGTCGGAGCCGATAAAGTCTGCTCATTTGGCGCAGATCTGGTTACTGGCCGCGGGGGTGATTGTTGGTGGCATTATCTTTGCTTGGCTATTTGCCCGGGGTTATGCTGTCTCTTACCGCGACCACAGCTTGCCCATTATTTTTATCAATTCAGCCTATCTCGGGATCCCGGTCAATACTTTTATCCTGGGGCCAGCAGCAACAAAATATGCTATCATCTTTGATGTGATTCCCACTATTTGCATGTTCACGTTGGGGGTGGCGTTAGTGGCTAAGGAAAATAGGCTTAAGGAGATGTTTAAAATGCCTTTAGTCTATGCCGCTCTGATCGGTATATGGTTAAGCTCCAGAGGAATACCAGTGCCCTTGCCGGTTTTGAAGATGACGGGATTTATTAAGACCTTGGTTATACCTTTGATCCTTATTATTGTCGGATATGAGCTTAAACCTTTTAAAGCATTTTTACTGAAAAAGGCCCTGGTTGCGTCGTTTTTGCGCATGGCCGGAGGCTTATTATTCGCTTTCCCCCTGGTATACTGGCTACGCCTAGAAGGATTACCAGCCCTGGTTTGTTTGATCAGCGCCACTATGCCCAGCGCTGTCAATAGCTACGTCTTGGCCAAAAAGTATCAGGCTAATGCGGAATTTGCCTCAGCTGTAGTCGCTATGAGCACCTTGATCAGCGTCCCTCTTATTGCGTTAGGGGCTTTACTTATACATAAATAAATGCTATAATAAATTTTCTATGAATGAAATTAATCAAGAAGGCTTTTAATGGAAATCCCCTCAAAGTATGACTCTAAAGAAACAGATAGCAAATGGTATGGTTTGCAGAGCAAGTATTTTCATGCCAGCCCTGACCCTGCAAAAAAGCCCTTTACCATAGTGATACCACCGCCTAATGTTACCGGTTCACTGCATATGGGCCATGCCCTGAATAATACCCTGCAGGATATCCTGGTCCGCTGGCGGCGGATGGATGGGTATAATGCCTGCTGGATACCGGGTACAGACCATGGCGGTATTGCTACCCAGAATGTGGTTGAGAAGCTGCTCAAGCAGGAAGGCAAGACCCGCTTTGACCTGGGGCGGGAAAAATTCTTGGAAAGAATGTGGAAATGGCGCCAGGAAACCGGTGATACTATTTTAAAGCAACTGCGGATACTCGGCTGTTCCTGTGATTGGGAACGAACTCGCTTTACCATGGATGAGCAGTGTTCCCTGGCAGTTAAGACTGCTTTCAGCCAGTTGTTTGACAAAGGCTGGATCTATCGCGGTGAGCATATCGTGGACTGGTGTCCGCGGTGCGGCACTGCCCTTAATGAAAGTGAAGTAGAGCATGAACAGGAAAAAGGCAATCTTTGGTATATCAAGTATTTCTTAAAAGACGGCCAGCAGCCAACGGCTAACGGCCAACGGTTCTTAGTCGTTGCCACTACCCGGCCTGAAACCATGCTGGGTGATACAGCGGTCGCGGTTAATCCCAAAGATGAACGATATAAGGATTTTATCGGCAAAGTACTGGTCTTGCCCCTGGTGAACAGGGAAATACCGGTTGTCGCTGATGACGTGGTGGAGATGAGTTTTGGTACCGGTGCGGTCAAGGTAACTCCGGCTCATGATCCCAATGACTGGGAAATTTCCAAACGGCACAACCTGGCCTCTATCCAGGTGATCGACAAAGAAGGAAAAATTACACCCCAGGCAGAGTTGGATACTAGCGGCCGTGTTATCCAAAAGGCTGAGGTCGAAGGATATATTGGACAGGACCGGTATAAAGCCAGGGAAAAGATCGTTGTTGACTTGAAAGAAAAAGGATTTCTGGAGAAGGAAGAAGATTATACTTTGCCCATTACCCGGTGTTATCGCTGCAATAGTGCCACAGAGCCGCTGGTTAGCGAACAATGGTATTTGAAAACCAGGGAGATGGCTGACGCTGGCATGAAGGTAGTAGAAGAAGGAAAGACAAAATTTGTCCCGGATAATTGGGCAAAACCATATTTGCTCTGGATGAAAAACCTGCATGACTGGTGTCTTTCCCGGCAGATCTGGTGGGGACATCGTATTCCGGCCTGGTATTGTGTAAAATGTAATAAAGATAAGATCATTTTTAAAGATGACAGCAAAGATAACTATATATTTCGGTCTGGCATCAAACCAGACTATGTAGGCATTAATGCCCCGGAGAAATGCCCTAAATGCGGCGGTAAGGACCTGGTCCAGGACCCTGATGTGCTGGATACCTGGTTTTCCAGCGCCCTCTGGCCGTTTTCTACTTTGGGCTGGCCGAAGAAAAACCCGGACCTGGATCATTTTTATCCCACAGCTGTCCTGGTGACAGGGCATAAGATCATCTATCTTTGGGTAGCGCGCATGATCATGATGGGATTAACCCTGATGGGCAAGACTCCTTTCAGCGATATCTTTATCCATGGGATAGTCCGCGACAGCCATGGCAAAAAAATGAGCAAGTCCCTGGGAAATGTCATAGATCCGCTGGACGTTAGCGCCCAATGCGGCGTAGATGCCATGCGTTTTACCCTGGCCTACAATGGTATTAAGGGCCGGGACCTGCAACTGGGAAATGATACGTTCCAGGCAGCTCGTTATTTTTGTAATAAGATATGGAATGCCTCCCGATTTGTGCTCATGAATCTGAAAGAAGGATCATTTGTCAGCCTGGATAAAATTAATGCCGCGAACCTGGAGTTATCTGATAAATGGATCCTGCATGAATTCCAGAAACTGATCGGCGCTGTCAACGAAGCCCTGGAAAATTATGATACCAGCCAGGCGTCACGCCTGCTGTATGAATTTATCTGGAGTAAGTATTGCGACTGGTACCTGGAATTGGTTAAATCCAGGCTCTATATAGCAGAAGACCTGGAAACAAAACAGGTAGCCCTGGCAGTATTGATCTATGTATTGGACGGTATTCTGAAACTGTTACATCCTTTAATGCCGTTCATAACTGAAGAAATATGGCAGAATAAGCAGTCACTGGTCGTGCCTGGCTGGTCTGCGGGCAAAGAAAGTATAATGACCCAAAAATGGCCGGAAGCAGAGAATATATATATTAATGAGGGGGCTGCTTCCCAGATGAACCTGGTGATGGATACAGTATCAGCTATCCGTAATATACGTGGTGAAATGCGGATCAATCCAGCCCAGAAGATCAAGGTTTTGATCAAAGTATCCAATGCCCAGAAACAAATATTGGCTGATAATACGAATTACCTTTCCACCCTGGCCCGGCTTGACGCCTTGAGCTTGGGAGCGGATATGGCCAAACCGGCAGGGGCGGCTACGGCAGTTGTCGCTGGTATTGAAATATATATTCCCCTGGCAGGTATCATAGATATCGACAAAGAGCGCCAGCGCCTGGAAAAAGAAATTGCCAAGCTGGGAGAAGAGCTTAAAAAAGTGGAAGTAAAGCTCAATAATAAAGAATTTATGCACAAGGCGCCATTAACAGAAATAGACCGGGTTAAAGGTAGAGCTATGGAAATGAAAGAAAATAAGCAAAAACTGGAAGATAACCTGAAGTCACTTTCTTAAAATAAATACTAAATTCTAATATCTAAACTCTAAACAATGTTCAAATTTTCGAAATATCAAAACGTTTAAGAATTTGGATTTAGGGCTTAGAAATTGTTTAGAATTTAGAGCTTAGATATTGAGGTTTGTATTTGATTTGGAGGTTACATGGCTCGCAGTGACGGTAGAAGTAATAAAGAAATACGGCCGGTGAAGATCACCACTGATTATATAAAGCACGCGGAAGGATCCTGCTTGATCGAGCTGGGCCAAACCAAGGTGATCTGCACTGCCAGCGTGGATAACAAAGTCCCGCCGCATCTGAAAGATACAGGGACCGGCTGGGTTACTGCCGAGTATTCCATGCTGCCTAGGGCCACTAATACGCGCAACCAGCGTGAGCGTACCAAGCTTTCCGGCCGGACCTTTGAAATACAACGTTTGATCGGCCGGGCCATGCGGTCCTGCGTGGATTTGAAACAATTAGGAGAAAAGACTATTATCATAGATTGCGATGTGATCCAGGCTGATGGCGGCACCCGGGTGGCTTCTATCACCGGTGCTTACGTAGCCCTAGTTAAGGCTCTGCGCGCCATGAAAGATAAAGGTCTGATCAATTCGATTCCGATAAAGAACCAGGTGGCTGCGATAAGCGTGGGGCTGATCAATAAAGAAATATTACTGGACCTTTGTTATGAAGAAGATTCCAAAGCAGATGTGGATATGAATGTAGTAGTTACCGGTGATGGCGGATTTATCGAAGTCCAAGGTACCGGTGAGAATAGTACCTTTTCGAAAGAAGAACTGGATAACCTGCTGCAGGCAGCGAAGAAAGGTATAGCTGAATTGTTGCAAGTACAGAAAGAGGCCCTAAAATAATAAAAACAGTGCTTCATTTGCGCTGTTTTTATTAGGGAAGTGCAAGGGATTTTAATCCTTGCTATTTGGTTGTGGTTCTTTTGAACTTTACTGGTAAATTGCGATCCCAAAGTTTGTGGCTGCAAGTGAGCTTTTCATTAAGCATCGACTGCGCCTGATCTTGGGGTCGAGACTTACAGAACCCGATTAGAGCTCTTTCATCTCTTGCAACTTCCCCTACGATTAATATAGCGCGGTTTGTTATTCTCTGCAAGCGATATTTTGGAGTGTTATGGGAAATCTTAAAGGGCAGATGGTTATCTCGACAATTAAATATCTTAAAACTCTTTTTGGTGATGATAACTATGCTGAAGTCCTGCACAAAATGAGTGCTGTTTCAAGGAAAGTCATTGAAGGCAACATTATGTACGGACAGATGGTGCCGTTGAAACCATATATTGACCTTATCCGGGTGGCTGACGAGCATTTGGGCAAAAGTAATTATCTGCTGTGCCGCAAAATAGGCCAGTTTGTCGCGGAAGAAGGGATACCGAGATTATATCGCGTCTTTGTTACTACTGCTGATCCAATGTTCGCGATCAATCGTTTGCCGAATTTTTGGACCCATATGTACGATACCGGAACTCTGACCACACAACATGAGACCAAGAATATCGTAACCGTGAATATTATCGATTTTGCCGATACGCATAAAGCATACTGCTGGAAATTGCTGGGATATTTTGAAAAAATGTTGGAATTAGCCGGTGGCAGGAATGTTAAAATAGTCGAAACTACTTGCCGGGCTGATGGCGGTACCCAATGTTCCTACTCAATTACCTGGGAATAGATTTTTTAAATAATCTGTGTAATCAGTTAGCGGAACAAAGTGGAGTTTAACTTAATGGAACTGGTATTGGCTACCAAGAACCGGGATAAGATCAAAGAGATCAGGCACTTATTACGCGGCCTTAAAGTGCGTATATTAAGCGTTGAAGACTATCCTGACCTGCCGGAAGTGCACGAAGACGGCAAAACCTTACGTGACAATGCGATTAAAAAAGCAGCGATTATTGCCGGTTATACTGGAAAATGGGCACTAGCTGATGATACGGGGTTAGCTGTTGCGGCGCTGGGCGGGGAGCCGGGAGTTTATTCCGCGCGTTTTGCCGGTCCCGGATGCAAGTATATTGATAATAATAAGAAGTTATTAAAACTGTTGGCTGATTTGCCTAAAAGCAAACGCCGGGCGCAGTTTAAATGTGTTATCGCGTTGGCGGATCCCAGGGGTAAAACGCGCACCGTAACCGGTGTGATCAATGGCTATATTGGTACTGAAATGAAGGGAACGCATGGTTTTGGTTATGATCCGGTGTTTGTAGTGCCGGAATATGACAAAACTTTTGCCCAATTGGGGCTGAAAACCAAGAACCAGATCAGCCACCGGGGAAAAGCATTAGAGAAGATAAAGAAAGTGATAAAAAAGCTTCTTGTTGATTGACAATCTATCGGGGTGTAGCGCAGCTGGCTAGCGCGCCTGCTTTGGGAGCAGGAGGTCCTCGGTTCGAATCCGAGCACCCCGATTTTATAGTTAGCTACACCCCGATGGTGTAGTCCACCTGCGGCGGATAAACTCCGCTGGCAGCGCGTCTCGCCTGGGGCGGAAGGTCCTCGGTTCGAATCCGAGCACCCCGATTTTATAGTTAGCTACACCCCGATGGTGTAGTCCACCTGCGGCGGATAAACTCCGCTGGCAGCGCGTCTCGCCTGGGGCGGAAGGTCCTCGGTTCGAATCCGAGCACCCCGATTTAATAATTAGCTACACCCCGATGGTGTAGTCTCCGCCAATAAGCGCTGTCGGACTTCGCGCCGTAAAGAAGGCGCTCGCGCTATCGAGCACTACACCCGCCGAAGCTCTGGTGGCGGGCTCGATTTTATAAGCTTTTATTCTTCCATTTTGTTCAATGAGGAGCAAATATGAAAGACAATGATGATTTACGTGAACTAAGGGAAAAATTTGAAAAAGACATGTCCCTGAAAGTCAAGATACTTGATATCACCCCTGATTCAGTCATTGTACATAATCTAGCCGGTGAAATTATTTATATCAATAATGCCGGTTGCCAGGTGCGCGGCTATTCCCGCGAAGAGGTCCTGAATCTAAGGATGACCGATCTGGTGTCCCCGGATTTCGCAGTCTTTGCCAAACAACAAATTGAGATGT
Source organism: bacterium (assembly GCA_028716025.1). Next base: position 9,837 of record JAQUQP010000062.1, read on the forward strand.
TATGGGCCAATGGTTCAGCTGACTTTGAGGCCCTTTCCCGCCGCAAGGACGGATCTGAATATGTTTCTGAAGTGCATGCTATAGTTTGTGATCTGGGTAATACCAAAGTGGCAATTGGCCATGGCCGCGATATTACCGAAAGAAAGAAAATGGAAAATGAACTGCGGGAAAGAGAAGAACGTTTCCGCAATTTTGCCCTCATGTCGCCTGTAGGGATTTTTTTAACTGATATTAATGGAGAGTACCAGTATGTGAATAAAA
>JAQUQP010000063.1 GCA_028716025.1 bacterium
TATCCTTCTGATCCGCATATTCCCTCCATAAAAAAAGCTAATTACTTAACAAAAACGTTAAGCAATTAGCCTTATAATTAGTTTCTTTGCGAGACAGATTAAAATCATGTAAAATACACATATCTTCTTTTAGTATACTTTACATATCTTTAATCTCAATTATTACTTTTTAAGTTTAGTAGATAATAGTCTATATTGTCAAGTATTTTATTATTCCAATTGAGACAAAGTAAAAACGAAGAGCAGTTAACTACTTCTCGTAGTTAGTGCTCTTCGCACTTATTGGCAATTGCCTCTCGTTCTTACTGGCGCACTGTTTCAACTTCCACTCTAGCCCACATTTTTGTATTCAGGTCCTGCAGCATTCCTATCGTCCTTTGCTCACTAACCAGGGGATTAAAACCGATTGACGCAATAACGCGCCACATAGTGCTGGCCAGGGAAGAGACCCACTGGCCGTTCTTGCCGCGTGGAATCTCCCAACCATAAAAAAAGGTATTTACCAGCTCGGTATCTTTGGGTTGGATACTGGTATAGGGTAAGACCCTATTAGGCAGCTTGGCTATCCGGCTCATTTTATCCATCTCAGCCAGGTACTGCATGGCCTTTCTCTGGTAGGAAACCATACGGTCAATATCACCGAGCTGCTTACAATAGTCGGCCATCACCTGGTACATTACGATCATCTGCCCTGTCCCTTCCCACCAGATTATACGCGGACGGTTTGGATCCTTATATTTTTCATCAGTAAAATCAAATCCAGTGATCGGTTCTCCTTTGATCTCCTGGTACACCTGAAAATTCTGTTCTGCGAAATCAACCATTTTGAAGGGATCTATCCCCCAACTAGCCAGTACTGCCGGTCCGATACCCGATATTCCCCAGCTCACTGTGTCAAGAGCTTTAGTTTTATCAATGCCAAATTCATTATAGCCGCAGTTAAAACTCTGGTACTCCCGGTTAAAGCCGATCTCTACGAGCCATTTTTTAATGTTTTCTTTTTCTTCCTTTATTTTATTTAAGCCAAATTCTTTAGCTGCGAAGATCCGGCGCTCGGCTTCAGTGGCTGACTGGTATATCTGTTCAAGCCAATTCAGTACCGCGTAATTATCAATGATATTTTCCGTGGAAAAAACAGTGCTCCAGTCCGGTCCCCAGCCACTGCCCATGCATACGGCCCCGCGACTCCCGTCTTTCATTATATAGTGCGGCAAATTGTAGGCCCATTTGGCGATCTCGATGACAAATGGCAAGAACTGCCTGGTCCCGGTCATTTTATTATATTGGAGGGCAGACAAGGCTACCCACATATTCGGCCCGACATGTATCCGGTCCCCGTCAATGCCGATCTCCAGGCTATATTCATCCTGGCCGTTGAAATCATTGATCTTATAGGAGTTCAACAGTCCGGTATAACCATTCTTTTCAATACCGAAATTTTGTTCTAAAACCCGCAAAATGCGCCCAGCTTTCTGGTATTGCCGGTTTAGGGTATATACCATTACTACCAGGGCCAGGTCATAAGTAAAGCCCTGCTGGTCCAGGATCCCTTCCTTATCTTGGTAATACTGTTCACTGGCGGTATCATAATAATAAGGTGAGGAACCATGAAAGCTTTCTACCAATCCAGTGGTAGAGGCCCTCCCTTTATCCAGAAAAGTTATTGTCTGTTGGTTGACAGCCACTAATTTTTCAAGATACGGGTTCCCCGTACTAACCAGGTTCGCCAATATCATCTGCGGTTCATCACCAGCCAGGCACTCAAAAGAACACAGTAAGACCAAAAAGACACAAAAAAAATAGGCAAACTTGCGATTCATAATGTTCTATTCTCCTTTCGCTTAGTTTTTAAAAGCTTCTTCTGTCTTGGCTCTCATTTCATTTGGCACATGCTGTAAATTCCCGATAGTTTTTTGCTCCAGCGAGAGAGGATTAAACCCGCTCAGTCCAAAAACCCTCCATACCGTACTGGATATGGCGCTGACCCACTGGCCATTCTTTCCGCGGGGGATCTCCCAACCAAAGAAAAAGGTATTAATTACTTCCTTGTCACCGGGCTGGATACTGGTATAAGGCAATATCCCCTCCGGTAGTCCGGCCAGGTCATTCATTTTTTTCATTTCTGCTAAAAAGCGAATTGCTTTTTCCTGGTATTCTGATGCTTTGCCAAAAGCCCGTTTACGTTGGCAGAATTCCGCCATAACCTGGTAGGCAATGATCATTTGTCCCGTGCCTTCCCACCAGATCAGCCGCGGCCGTTTTGGATCCTTGCCCTTTTCATCGGTAAAATCAAATCCGGCGATAGAGACACCATTAATAGTATGCTGGACCTGGAAGTTATCTTCGGCGAATTGGATCATTTTAACCGGATCCAGTCCCCATTCTACCAATTCCTCCGGACCGATCGCCGCGATGCTCCAGCTGACGGTATCGAGCGCTTTAGTAGTATCTTTGCCCAATTCGTTATACCCGCAGTTAAAACTCTGGTACTGCCGGTTATAAGCGACTTTCGACAACCACTTCTTAATACACTTTTTTTCATATTGAATATTTTTCAAGCTAAGATTATGTGTTTTAAACAACTGCTGGTCATGGCCGTTGGCTTGCAGGTATACCTGTTCTAACATATTCAGCACCGCGTAGTTATCGATCACATTTTCAGTAGAATAGACCTTGCTCCAATCAGGGCCCCATCCACTGCCCATGCTTACTGCCCCGCGGGTACCGTCAACGAATTTATAATGCGGCAGGTCATAGGCCCAGCGGGCAATATCAATGGCAAAGCCAAGATACTTATTAGTATGATTGACCTGGTCATAGTGCAACGCGGCCAGGGCTACCCACATGTTCGGCCCGACATGTATACGGTCTCCGTCAATGCCGGCCAGAAGCATATCTTCTCCCCAAATATCAAACTCAGAGGTGCGATAGGAATTCAGCAGTCCGGTATATCCGTTTTTGACCGAATAAAAGTTATTTTTTAAAATCCGCATGATCCGTTCGGCTCTCTTATCCTGCTTATTGATGGTGTACATCATCACGGCCAAGGACAGATCATAAGTAAAAGCCTGCTTATCAAGCTGGCCTTCTTCCTGCTGATAGTATTTCTGGCTGGCATCATCAAAATAGCAGGTGGATGTTCCCTGGTAACTCTCCACTAATCCGGTGGAAGAATTACTCTGCTTGTTCAAATGAAGCAGAATCGACCTATCCAGGTCGATCAATGATTGCAGATAGATACTTTCCTTGGGGTCGCCTTGTAAAGTATTAAAGACCAACATGGCCTCTTTTCCATAAACCAGGACTGCGGTCAAAGCCATATTGGTCAGCATCAGTATTAATATGAAAGTCTTCTTGTTTACCATTTATAACCCACAGAGATCCGATGAGTATCGCCGAGAATACCGTATGGCATCCAGGCATAATGCAAATTAAAGCCGGCGACCTGGAAACCCAGACCGGCAGTGATCCCGTTAAAATTTTCAATGTCGGAAATATTAGCCGTGTCATAGCCGACGCGGAGAGCCAGGTTTGAATTGACCCAGTATTCCATTCCCACATTTTCGCTGATCTTGCTTTCTTCCTTTGGCTGGTATTTCGCGTCAGTGGACAAAGTCAGCACATTCTCTACAAAAATGTAGGCGGCTCCGGCTTTGATCGTCAATGGCAAGGGATCTTTTTCCTGTACAAACTTTACTCCCGGACCGATGTTCTGCACGTTCAAGCCAAAAGCCAAGCGCGGCCATAACTTATAGATGGCCCCAAAATCAAAAGCATAACCATTCGCTTTTTCTGACTCAATTTTCTGCTGGAACATTTTAAGATTGGTACCCCAGGACATTTTGGGGCCCATAGTCCGGGCGTATGTCAACAAAACCAGGCTCTGAGCACTGGAAAAAGTACCGATAGAACTGCCAGCCAGGTCAGTCTGGTCAATTGCTCCGGAATCCAGATACGCCATAGCCAAGCCCAGGGTACTGCCATTCTGTAATGGATGGATGTAGCCGATATAACTATAGGTAATGCCTTCCAGATAATCGATGTAGCTGGCAACAGCTTCCTTGTGTTTGGCCCAGGCAATACCCGCGGCATTATATTGCGGCCCGTTAACATCGTCAGCGATCGCGGTAAAAGCTCCGCCCATGGCGACCGGACGAGCTCCCGCCCCTAACCGCAGGAACTGGGCGCCAGTCGTACCTGTTCCGCTGGCGATACTATAAGAGGGCATAGTGGTAAGGAAAGCCAGCGCCACTTCAATTATCTTTATAAGTATGGTTATTCTTTTTCTGGTCATTAACATCCCCTCTTATTTAATGATCGCTAATTTACCGGTCTTATGTTTGCTGTCATTGCTTTCCACTAAGAAAATATACAAGCCGCTGGCGACTTTCTGGCCATCTTCATTAGCAGCGTCCCAGCTGACTTCACCCTGTGCCAGGTCATCGTGCAAAGTGCGGACCAGTTCACCGGTCAGGGTGTATATCTTAACGATTGATTCATTCATAATATTGGTAAAGGTGATGCGGGAGTGTCCCAGCCCGCTGTTAGGCTTGTACGGATTTGGATAAACTTTTACTTCATCGAGGTTCTCCAAGGCGCCAGCCGGAGAGAAAAGACGGTAAATCCGGCCTTCCACCAATTCACTGCCGGCTACTTCCACGGCTACTGTGTCATTGTTCCGATGGATCAATTGGGTTCCCGGCACTTCTTCCCAGTTGGCGGTAGTTTCATTCAATTGATAGATCCGCAGGTTGGTTTCCTGCCAGCCAGTGATCTCGCCGGAATAACTTAATTGGATGGTGATCATCCCGCTGATCAGGCCAGTAGCGTTAAATTCAACGATACTGGAATCAAGCTCTTCTTCAGAAGCCAGTTTCATGGAATTGTATAATTTGGTGTCAGCAGCACTGACCAGAGAGACTTTCTCCTGTTGTGGAACGGTAATATTCAATATCTTGTTATTATTTTCCGGATTCTGCGGGATGATAGCTCTGGTCTGGAAATCCTGGTCCCAAGAGATACTGTCTTCAGTGTTAGCGCTGTTGATAATATTGTGTACCGGATAGACCGGCTTATTGGTAGAGAGTATATTGGAGGAAGTATTGGAAAAGGAGGCTTTATTCTTGGACGTAGCCAGAGTGGCCACAACCGCTACGTAGTAACCAGTACCTTCCTGTAACCCGGAAATAGCACAACTGGTGGCTTGCGGATCATCCACAGGAGAATCCAGTAGAGTTTGGACCCCTTCGTCAGTAATACTGGCAAAAGGATTGGTGGCATAATATATGGAATAACCTTTGATCGCGGTACTGACATTGGCGGTCCAGGTAATACTAATGCTGTCGCCATCATCGCTGGGGGTATCAAAAGCCTTGAAATCAGCTATCCTGACCTGCTCTCCACGACCCAAGGTCAGGGCCTGAGAAGCATTTATCCGGCCATATCCATAAAAATCGTCTTTTCCTACGGTACCCAGGTCATCACAGGAGGAAATGATCTTTTCTTCTACTTCCAGATTGCTGAGATCCCGGTCACTGGCTATGATTAATGCAGCCAAACCGGAAACAAATGGGGTAGCCATGCTGGTTCCACTGGCACGATAATACTCGCCGCCAACGATGTTAGCCTCTTTATGCAACATATCCGTCCCTTTAGCCTTTAGGGATAGGATGTCTACGCCGGGGGCGGTAACATCCACATTGCTGCCATAATTAGAAAAAGAGGCACGCAAATCACTGGCATTGCAAGCTGCGACTGTGATCGCTTGACTGAAGTTGCCGGGGAAGAATCTTTCAGCATTGGTGTTGTTGTTTCCGGCGGCTGCAACTATTACACAATTATGATTGTACGCATAGATGAGGGCGTCCTGGATCAACCGTGAATTGCCATACCCGCCCCAACTGATATTAATAACTCTGGCTCCATTGTCCGCGGCATACTTGATGGCCTGGGCCAGCTTGTCAGAAGCGCCGGCACCACTGTCGGTCAGGGCTTTAAGAGCCATGATCTTAGCCTGCCAGCATACACCCGTAATTCCTTGGCCATTATTGCCTACCGCGGCAATGATCCCGCTAAGATGAGTACCATGGCCATGTGTATCCATCGGATCATTGGTATTATCAACAAAATCCCAGCCCATAGTATCATCTATATAGCCATTATTGTCATCATCTATGCCATTACCGGGAATTTCTTCAGAATTAGACCAGATATTGGCGCTCAAGTCCGGGTGAGTATAGTCCACACCCGTATCTATTGCCGCTACGATAACATTACTATTGCCCCGTGAGACGTTCCAGGCTTTTTCTGACTGGATGCTCTTTAATCCCCACTGGTCATCATATTGCTGACCCCAGGTACCGGAAGTATTATAGTAAGGGTCATTAGGGGTGGTAGCTATATCATATATATAGATAGGTTCAGCGTATTCTACTAAATCGCTGCCGGCGCAGGCATCCAAAGTCTTTTGCAGATCCTGTTCATTCTTAACGGAAACAGTGAACCACCGTGAAAGTCCATCATCCAGAGAGGGATTCTGGGGACTCAGTTGCTTTTGGCTTGACCCGCTGTTTTGGGGGGCGGCGGAGAAAACCGGTTGCATTTCCTTGAGAACCGTTGCGCTTATGGAATCAATACTTAAAGAAATATTTTGCCGGTGGCTGGACCCACTGGCTCTTAATTTGACCAGGATCTCCCCTGCCTTCCGCGGTGGTTCATTCACTGCTTCATTTGCGGCGAAAGAGAACATCGGACTGTTTACCAGTCCCATTATGATCGCTATTCCTATCAGTCCTCTCTTCAAGCCGCTCATCTCTGTTTCCTTCTTTCCTAAAATGAAAAACCGAGCTTTCCTGGATCTTCGATCCGAAAGCCCGGCTGGCCTGAACAGAGTGGTAACGAGCGATCTTCGGTAGCAACGGCTGGCATTGTATAAGCTTTTCGCCTATTTTTAGCCCCTTTGGCTTTGCGTCCCCTGATTTCTCAGAGTTTGCCTTTATCGGATCCCATATTCAATTGTATGCTCGGTTTTCCTCCCTTTTGCTTGATCTTACCTATAAAAACTAATGCCGACCTGTCTCTTAATATCCGACAGCTCGGCTGGCATTGTAAGTCAAGTTCATACTTCGGCAGCATGCGGCTGGCTTAAATAAGCTTGGCTTATTCTTAGCCCCTTTGGCTTTGCGTCCCCTGATTTCTCAGGGTTTGCGTTTTCGGATATGTGCATTAGTTTTGAAAGAACCTCTACAAACGTGTTTCAACTACCCCACTATTAACATAGCACGTATTCGCAACTTGTCAAGCGGTTTTTTAGCTTGCTAGTTTTCCATGTTTTGGGTATAATTCTCTTGCTTATGCTTATTATATTACCCACAGCAATTATCATAGCTGGCGTAATAAACTTCGTCCTGGGATTTTTTATCCACTATCAGGCCCGGCCGGGATCATTTAACCGGGCCCTGGAAATATTCGCGTTCATAACCTCAGCCTGGTGTTTCAGTAATTATATCTTGTCTGTATTCCCTTCTCTTTTCTGGTTCCAAACATCCTATGCCTTGGGCGCCCTGGTACTGGCTTCAGCCTTGATCTGGGTTTCCGGTTTTCCCGACCGTACTATTTACAAAAAAGATATCTTTATTTTTGGTATCCTCGGATTAATATTCGCGGCGCTCTGCTACCGGGACAACCTGCTTATTTCTAAGGGCCAACCAGGTATACTGATAGGCGTCTACGGCCTCTATATGGCCGCCCTTTTTATCTTCCTGATCGTCAAAATATTCCGGCATTACCTGAAAGCCGCTGATCTGTCTGAAAAAAAGAGAAGTTATTATATATTCTGGGGGGCTTTTGTTTTTGCCGCGGCCTCCTTTGTGCTCGCCATTGTCCTGCCTTTATTCAGGATAACCAAGTACTCAACCCTGTCCAGCCCTTTTTCCCTGTTCTTTGCAGGAGCTATGGTATTATCGATTTTCCGTTACCAGCTCATGGATATTAAAATCGTTCTGCGGAAAGGGTTTGTCCATGCGATCTTGAGCGGAGCCATTACCGCTCTCTGGGTCATTATCGTTGTGGCCATAGAACGCACTCTACGCACGTTTACCGGTTATGCTTCGCTTTTAACCGTGGTCATAGCCGCAGTGACAATCACCGCCACCTTCCAGCCGCTCAAGAATAAAGTGGAAATTTTTGTTGATAAAATATTTTTCCGGGGCAGATATGATTACCATGAAGCCCTGGCGGAATTTACCCGGACCCTGATCTCAATCTTGGACCTGAGAGAATTACTGAACCTAATCGTATCAATGAGCGGGATACTTGGTTCTAAACAGATATCTATCATGTTGTTTGACGCGGAAACCAGCTATTTCAAGATCAGGTCCTCGCTCAACCTGGATAAAATAAGCAAAGCCATTGAACTTGACGCACAGAGCGACCTGGTCAGCATGCTTAAGTCAACCAAAGGTGTGATCATTAAGGAAGAGATTGAAAAACTTCCAGAGCGCACTGCCTACCAGATCATAAAAGAAGAAATGGAATCCCTGCAGGCAGCGATCTCTATCCCGATCTTTATCAAGGGGGAATTATACGGGATACTGTCTCTGGGAAATAAATTATCAGGAGAGATCTATAACCGGGAGGATGTTAATTTACTGCAAACTCTGGCTGACGAGGCGGGGATCGCGATTGAAAACGCCAGGCTATATGGCGATTTAAAACGCACTTATTTTGAAACTGTCCAAGCTTTAGCCCAAGCGATCGAAGCCAGCGATAAATATACGCGCGGCCACTCGGACCGGGTCACCCATATAGCCATGGAGATCGCTAAACACTTAAAATTAAGCCGGACCGATATTGATACGCTGAAATACGCCTGTATCTTACATGATGTCGGTAAGATAGGGGTCATGAAAGAGATCCTGAATAAACCCGGCCAACTGACCCCGGAAGAATTTGAGCAGATAAAAATGCATCCTGCTCTGGGAGAAGAGATCATTTCCCCGGTAGCTTTCCTGGTAAATATCAAGCCTATCATCAGGCATCATCATGAACGTTATGACGGTAATGGGTATCCGGATAAAATAAAGAGTGACCGTATCCCTTTCCTTTCCAGGATCATCGCGGTAGCCGACACGTACGACGCTATGACCAGCCAAAGACCTTACCGGCCAGCCTTGAGCGAAGAGATGGCTCTCGCGGAAATAAGGAATTGTTCCGGGACACAATTTGACCCGGAAGTAGTAAAAGCCTTTCTGGAAATACACCCAAATTTATAATTTTACCGCTAAAATTAAAATGAAAAAGGCCACCTTAATGGTGGTCTTTTAATAATGCAATCAATTTCTTAATATCTGATAACATCCTTTATTCTCTCGTGATTAAGAATATAATATTTATATTCACTCCTTAAATATTTATTATGTCCCTAATTCATTTACTTATCAATAAATTGCACGAGAAATACCCTCTATCAAGGAGAATAAAAGCACATTTAGCTTTACAAATAACTAAATATGCGTTATATTAATAGTCGACAAACATATAATCCGGTGTGCCTCTTTTTACGAAATCAATGCGCGGAGCAGCAGTTGGTTTTCTAAAAGGAGGTACCAAAAATGGATAAAAACATTATCAAGGACGTAAAGAAACTAAGCAGGCAAATAGATCGTAAAAGCAGATCAAGTAATCTTTCATTCTCCCCATCAAGTAAGGCTAGCGACCCCCTTTTATTGCCACAACGAAGAAACTCACACCGCTTTTCCTTCACGGTAAAACCTTCTATAAAATTCGAAAGTATTTCAGGATCAGAGCAGAAGCTTAATTTGTATTCAGGAAAGATCCAAGATATAACATCCGAAGGTATGTATTAGGGGGACGGTATTAGGGGGACGTCCTTAGGTAATTAGGTAATTATTCTCAGCTACAAGCACTCTGCCACGAGATATGGCTTCACTTATTGAAGCAGGAGTTATTTCAAAATACCGCGCTAATTCTACCCCGGTGATCTTTAAGTCCTTACTAGCAAAGTAGAG
>JAQUQP010000064.1 GCA_028716025.1 bacterium
TCCACTCGACTGCGTCAAACAGATCGCTGGCAACGAAATCCGGGCCCTTGCTCCACTGCTCTTTCTCAAATTCATACGCGCCTTTGCCATATCCAGTCAGCACCAGAATGCCTTTGGCTCCTACCTGGTGCGCATATTCCACGTCAGAATACTTATCCCCGATCACATAGCTCTTGGTCAGGTCTAATCCAAACTTTTCTTTCGCCTGCAGCATCATACCAGGTTTTGGCTTGCGGCAATTACAATTGTCCTTCGGGTGATGAGGGCAATAATAGATAGCATCAAGATAGGCGCCATCCTTGGCTAGCAATTCTTCCATTTTCTTATGTACCACACTGATCATCTCTTCTTTAAAGTATCCCCGACCTACCCCTGCCTGGTTAGTGACCACTACTGCCCTGATCCTGTTCTTATTCAACATTTTAATAGCTTTACTGCTTCTTTTCAATAAGTGGAACCTGTCCGGGTGGTTGATATAGCCAACTTCTTCACTGATAGTGCCATCCCGGTCCATGAATACAGCGACATCACTGTAACCTGTGTCGTCTTTCATTCTAGTTTTATTCCTGATCCACATAACCATCCCCATCATGAAATAAAATATCATAATCACTTCACTGTCATTATACGTTGTTTCAGTGAAGCCCGCTCCCAAGAAACTCACTACACTCAATAATCCACCAGCAGCCACTGCCTTCAGGAAAGGTTTATTATCAGGCAAGATTTTCAGGGTCTTGTATCCTTCCCTGAAAAATATCACTAATACCCAGATAAACATAGCCAGTCCAAGCAACCCTCTTTCTACGGCTATTTGGACAATATTTGAGTGTAATTCATTTTCTACGCCTGCATGCCAGGCTTTGGAACTTTTATATTGCAAGTATATCTCGTGAATATTTCCTAAACCTACACCCAGCAAGGGACGATCTTTGACCATTTCCCGGCCGCTCTGCCACATCAAGACCCGTTCCCGGCTATCCCCGTCAGTGCGCCAATCCTTAGCTTTTTCGATCCGTTCAACAATTGAATTACGTTTACCCTGGGTAAGGGTGTTCACTCCCAGGATTAGAACAGGCACACTGATAAATGCCAGTAATAGCGCTACCACTACCTTTTTAGACGGGCGGAATAAAACCAGGCTGGCCAATCCGATCATGGCTCCTAACCAGGGACCCCGGCTATTGGTAAAAAGCAAACATAAAGCATTGATCAGGATAAATAGCCACAAGATAAGCCTCTGCCGCTTGTTTTCATTGAACACGCCAAGACAAAAAACAAAGGTTACTGCCATCATGATAGACTCGGCAAAGGTCAGGGGATGACTCCTGGTGGCAATTACTCGACCGTGATCCAGAGATAAATGGCGCAAAACCATATGCGGCCAGTCGGCCATGAACGTATATGGATTATAAACAATTACCTGGTCGATCATGTTCAGGCCAAGGATATACTCCATGATCCCGTATAAACTCACCAATACCGAACCCGCAATAAAATAATAGACCATCTTTTTTAACTGGCCCTCATCCCTGACTATAGTTATCATCAGCCAATATATGGTGATAAGGCTGATCTGTCTCCATTCCTTGAGACTGTGCCAAGGATCAATAGCCGTTATTGTGGACATAGCCGTAATAGCTAATAACCAGAACAAAGGCCGGTCCAGGATAGTGCGCTGTAATAGACTCCGGTCAGAAAATATTTTCACTATACCGGCTAAAAGTAACCAGATCCAGGCGATATTGGTCAGTGCCGTAGATACAGGCAAGGCAAAAGCAAACAACATCAAGCCAAAGTGTATTGCCTTATCGAGACGCTCTGTGCGCGAAATCATATAACTCCTTTTACTTTTCCTAATACATCATCTACAGTAACATTCTTAATACAATCCAGGTGGTCACATTCCGGATCACTGCCGCACGGACTGCAGGACATTTCTTTCCTTACTACTATATGTCCTTTGCCATAAGGACCGAACTTTTTAGGATTGGAAGGTCCAAAAATAGCTATGGTTTTGGTACCAACCGCCGTAGCCAAGTGCATCGGGCCACTATCCTGCGCAATGACACAAGTACATTTCTTAAATAACGCGGCCATTTGCAGAATGGAAATGTCCCAAAGAAATATTACTTTATACTTATTAATTTTATCCTTTATGTCTTTGATAACCTGGTCGCCATGGGAACCGACGACCATCACCCGCACATTTTGATCCTGCTCTAATTGGTTAATCAGCTTGATATAGTTTTCAGAAGGCCAGATCCTGGCTGGATGCCCGGCGCCAGGATGAATACCGATCAGGATCTCCCCTTTTTTCAGGTTGTTCTTTGTGAAAATCTCTTCTGCCCAACACTGCGTATCATCATCAACAAAAACTTCCAGGTTGACTTCTTGTTTCTTGTACCCAAGGGCTTTCAGGAGGTCCAGGTTATCCTGCACAGTATGTCTTCCCGGATCATAGCGATAGCTAACCGGCATAGTCAGGAATAAAGAAGCTTTCTTTTTGCCTGCTCCTACCCTTTTAGGGATCCCAGCCATTTTTGCCAATAAGGCCTTGCGCCAGTCACTATCGATCACTATAGCCAGGTCATATTTGGCAGTTTTTAGCTTTTGTACCAAAGACCTGGTCTGCTGCCAGGAAAATCTTTTATCCAGTATATCCCCCAGCCAGGGAGGATTAAAGATGACCAGTTCGTTTACAAAGGGATTATTCTTGAGTATATCCTGGCTGTATTCTTTCACCAGGACCCCGATATAACTGTCCGGATACAGTTCCTTAAGGGCGCGTGGCATAAAACTGGCCATCACCACATCCCCCATATTATCCAAATCTATAATTAATATTTTCAAAATGATCCCCGTTTCAACTTTACACCTCTACACCTTTACACCTGGCATTAAGCTTCCAGCATTCAGCATTTAGCTGTTCTTCCCAGGGCGGGTTTTCCACCTGTTGTGCACCCAGAACCACTGTTCAGGATCAAGTTTTATCCAGCGTTCAATCACCTCATTACAAAGACGGGTGTTGACACGTACATATTCTTGGCGATCAGGGATATCCTTCAATACTAGTTCCGGTTCAATAATTACTTTAAACATATTGTTATTTAACCTCAGCATACGTATCGGGACAATGGCTACACCGGTTTTCTGGGCTAATAAAGGGATGATCGGGGTAGTAGCTGCTAATTCTCCGAAAAAATCAACAAAGGTAGCGTTTTCATAAAGGTTCTGGTCCATCAGGATACCAATTGATTCATTTTTTCGTAAGACCCTGATCACATCTTTGATGCTGTTGCTATTGGCCATGATCCGGGTACCGAACTTAGCGCGGATATTAGTCACAATTTTGTCTAATAATGGATTATCAAGCGGACGGGCAATCACGCTTATCTTATATCCCACAGCGGTAAGAGCTATACCTAGTAATTCCCAATTGCCAAAATGCGCGCCTAAAAACACAACTCCCTTGCCTTTAGCCAACGCGGCATCCAGATGTTCCCTGCCTGCAAATGATACTTGGGCTAACAACTGGTTTTTGCTCCAGGCACCGGCAACTATAAATTCGATCAAGGTTTTACCGATATTACGATAAACTTGAATGGCAATATTCCTGATCTCAACAGAGCTTTTCGCCGGAAATACTTTTGCTAAATTTTGTATGGTAATCTGCCGGCGTCTGCTCCAAACCTTGAATACCAGCGCTCCCAATCCTGATCCTATTTGTAATGACCAGCGATAGGGTAAAAAACGCACCAGGCAGATAAAAATATATACCAGGAGATATTCTAAATAACTAATTGTTTTAGTTTTTTGAGCCACTCAGCCTCTCCCTTGATGATCTCCATTTCTATCCGTAGAGAGAAAAAGTTAATGCGGGCTATTTTCTCCAGGTTCCAGAATTCCTTTTTAAACCGGGTAGTGTCTTTTTCCGTGGTAACGATGAAATTATATTCAGCTTCTTCCAGGATATGGATAAAATCATCCCGGGTGTAATAGTGGTGGTCAGGATAGCGAATAGTCCGCACTACTTTAGCGCCGGTCTCTTCCAGGGTCTTTTCAAATGACTCAGGTGAGCCAATACTGGATAAAGCCGCTATTTCTTTATGGCGCAAGAAGCCGAGGGCCATCGTTTCCCCGGTTGCCAGATTGATCAAATCCATTGGTTTATGGGCGCATTTCAGGATCGTAGCGTAGGGATTATATTTTTTTATATTATTTATGATCAAGTCTGCCTCTTCTGGGCTGACCAGGTTGGCTTTGGTCAAAGCAATGACGTCAGCTCTTTTCAAACTGCTCATGGGTTCCCGCATGATGCCCCGCGGCAGGCAATGATGATTACCAAACGGGCAGGTTGAATCTATCAATACCACCTCTAAGTTGCGATACAAAGGATAATAACTGAAGGCATCATCAAGGATCAATATTTCACTGTTGAAATTATCAATAGCATATTGGCCGCTTTTGATCCGGTCCGGGCCAACCATTACCGGCACATTAGTCAGATACTTGGCCATCATATAGGGTTCATCCCCGGCTTCCTCCGGGGTCAGGAGCACATCTTTACCTGTGGAAACCACACTGATACCTTTCTCAATGCCTTCGCCTCGGCCGAGAGATTTTTTCCTCTTATAACCGCGGCTTAATATCGCCACTTTTTTCTTCCGGTTCTTCAGGTATTTTGCCAACATGATCACAAACGGGGTTTTTCCGGTTCCCCCCACCGTAATATTGCCTATGCTTATGACCGCAGTTGAAAGATGCTTTTTCTTTTTCACCTTGTCATAGATAAACTGCCTGGCCTTGATAATAGCTATATACAGGATGCCTAATATTGCCAAGAATAAATCCAAAACAATTGGTGCTTCCTTTTCTCCTTTACCGATCTTGAGAAAATGGTTCTGGATTTTCCTGATCATAACGGTACCACCTTTTTTATAGCTTCTTCTACCATGGGAACAGTTATTCTTTCCATACAGCATAGGTCAGCACATTCTTGCTTATTGCATTCCAGACAAGTGACATCTGCTTTGACCGCAATATTATTCGGTCCTGGTTCGTTCCAATTAGCGCTTTGAGTTGGCCCAAAAATCACTACCGATGGTACTTTTAGTCCCTGGGCAATATGCATTGGCCCATTGTCATTACCGATGAACAGCTTTAATACACTAGTCAAGGCAAGCGATTCAGCGATGGTCAGGGCCGGTGATTTTAGCGGTCTTTTTTTCATTAGGCTGATAATATCATCAATATATGTTTCTTCACCAGGACCCCATAAAAATATTACTTTAGCCTTGTATTTCTGCATCAACAGGTCAGCAATTTCAGCAAATCCTTGCTTTAACCATCTCCTGGTTTGACGCCGGCTGGTCGGGCTGATACCGACCAACATATCTGTATTGGTTATCTTTTCTTTGGCCAGGAAATTTTGAATACGTTCTTTAGCCGCCGGACTGATGGTTAAATCCAGATTAATATTGTTAGTTTCTATGCCTAATGGCCTAAGTAGATCCAGCTTATGCGCCGGAACATACTTAGGCACCGGATCCGGATTCATTTTGACAGAATAAACAAAATCCCGTCCAGGACGTTTGAATCCCAGGCGGTGTTTCGCGCCGCTCAAACCTACGATCCAGGCGGTTCTGGGATTTCCTAAGTAATCCAGGATTAAATCATATTTAGCCGCTCTTATAGCTCGAACCCATTGTACCTGGTCTTTTTTATCATATAGGAGTAGGTTGTTAATGTATGGGTTGCCAGCTAATATTTCAGCGCCTGGCTTTTCTACCAGGAAATCGATCTGCGCTTCGGTGAACTTACGCCGCAAAGCCCGTACAACAGGAGTAGTCAAGAGCACATCCCCTATCCGCCGTAGTTGTATCACCAATATTTTCGCGTTTGGTTTTAATTCGATTGTTTGCATATTTATAATCTGTTTTTGCCTCTTGTAATTTGTAAGTAGAAGTCGAACATGTTTTCATCCCCTCTGGGAAAACCCCCAAACCCCGCTCAAAGGGGCTCCCGCCCCTATTGCGTTCGGCCGGCGATTTTACTCCGTAAAATCTGAAGCATCGGCCTCACTGTTACCCCTTGGGGTCTTTCCGAATATTGCTAAAGCCTATTCTTTCCACGAGTTATCTGTAAGTAGAAGTCGAACATGTTTTCATCCCCTCTGACGGTGATACGCTTAAGGGCAAAAAGATCTTCCTGCCCACGCATATTGATAGCTTGCTTGATCCCGACTGCCAGCTTGTAGCCGGCTGGTTTAACTAACTGCTTGACTGCAGGATTATAAGCGCCGGCTCCGTAAGGATAAGCAAAGATATCCACTGGCCGGCCCAATGCTTGTTCCAGAACTACTTTGCTTTTAGCGACCTGGATATTGGCTGCTTCAATGCTCAACTCATTCAGATTAAGATGACTTAAAGTATGGGAACCAAATTCCATACCTGCTGCCTGCATTTCCTTTATTTGTTCCGGTAATAACATCTTTTGGTGCGGCTCTGTTGCCGGATTGTGCCACTTATTGATGATCCCGATCGTATCGGTCACGATGAAAAACATCGCTTTGAACCCGTATTTTTGCAGTACCGGGAACGCTTCGGTATAATTATCCTGGTAGCCATCGTCAAAAGTGATAATTACTGCCTTAGCCGGGACCCGTTTCTCCTGCAGCATAGTGTAATATTCAGTAAAAGTAAGAACAGGGATGCCATTTTTTTGCAGGAAGCGCATCTGCCGGTCAAATTTTTCCTGGCTGACCCACAAATTCCTCAGTTTGGAATTCTGAGGTGCAACACCGATCTTGTGATACATGAGGATAGCTACGCCTTTTTTCGGCAGCCGCCACCAATTCCAGCGGGCGCTAAGCCCCAACGCGCACAAACCTGCGATTACGAGTAGTATTTTCAAGGTTTTCCTCCAGTTAATCTTCATCATACTCATCCAGTTGGGATAAGTAAACACTTACTGTATCTTCCTCTGTAGTAAATTCCCGGATTTTATCTATCAAACTTTTATCCCAGGCATTTTGCTTACAAACCTTGGATAAAGATATGGTATTAAGATCAGACACATCCAGCCATTTGCCCTCATCTTTAAGCAATTTATCCAGGGCCGCACGATCCAGGGTTTCTTTACCCGGGAATTTTAGCCGGGGTGTTATCTTCACTTTCACTTTATGATCGTTCCCTTTAAATATCTCAATATTCTCTTTCCTGGCAAACTGGATGATCTGTTCTTTTACTACATTGATCTTTTCTTCAATTTTTTCTTTTTCCGCGGCCAACTGGGCGTACTTATTGGTCAGGCTTACTCCCTTGTCCTTAAAATAGCCATTCTCCCCCAGGTTTTCCACGATATAAAAATGCTTCCTCTTCGGGCACAGGTCAGGATACTCGCACCAATTACAGAGACCGCTTTCAATAGCCGGGAATTCCTTAGCTGCTTCGATCTTGTCGATCAGGGCAATAGTATCTGTTTTCAGCTTTGCCAGGTCTGCAGGTTCGCGTTTGGAGATCAAATCCAGATCAAAGGCCAGGTAATGCCAGATCAGCCGCACTTCCTTTGCATCAGGCCACTTTTCCTGGATCGCTATCTGGTAGAATGCCAATTGGCGGTCAGTATCCAAGTGTTTTTGGGATGGAAGCGAAGAACCTGTTTTGTAGTCATGGGCTTCATATATCCCGTTGGTGTGCGCCACCCGGTCAATATACCCGGTAATCTTGTATTTACCTGCTTTATCCAGGTCAAAATTTACCTGCATTTCCGTGCCAATGGTAATAGACTGGTCAAAAGGCTGGTAGCGCTTATAAAAATTCTCTATGCCTTTGCGGCCGAACTGGTAGTAATGTTCCCTATTGTATTTCTTCCTGACAATAGTGATGTTATCGTTCCAGTTCTCTTTCCATAGCAGGTCATAATAATTCAGGAGATCGCCCAGGGTATTGGTCCTGGTCAATAGGGCTTCCTCATAAAGCTTCTGCAATACTTCATGGACCCGCTTGCCGACAAAAGCTTCAATACTTTCAGCTTCTTCTCTCTTTATGTGGTCTAAATAACGCAGCTTGAATTTGAACGGGCAATTTTCATACGCTTGTAACCGGGAATGGGAATAGATCACTCTTTCGCTCCTAACAAAACGCTGTAAAATAATTCTCCAGCTGAAATGTGCTTGACTGGCCTGACCTCTCTAATACGCCGGCCTAAGATCACCATGACCATGGCGCGGGTTACTCCGGAAAAAAGGCAAACCATCAAAAATGTATAACCAAACAAGCTGGGTACTACTTTGTACAGGTATCCGCCAGTCATAGCGCCGGCAAAAATACCAAAGCCATTAATGACATTGAAATAGCTGATACAACGGGTCCGTTTTTCCGGTGTTGCCGCGTCGTAAATAAAATTAATAGTGCAAAGATTGAACCCTGCCCAGAAAAATCCGCCAAAAACCTGGATACACAACAAGTACCAAAGACTATGCCCGAAGAGCCAGGTGATCGGGATGAACGGGATAAAAATACTGGTCAGTTTCAATACTTTAACATTACCAACTATATCCGCCTGCTTGCCCCAGGCATTCATCATCAGCAAGGTCACCAGCGGTGACGTGATGATCACTGCGGTATAGGCCAGGTAGTTCATATGCAGGTCGCGCAGCATGTACAATGAAAAGAACGGCGCTGCCATATAGGTACCGAAGTTGATGCCAGCTACAAAGAACACGAATTTTACAAAGTTGCTCTGCCGCCACCGCCTGATAAATTCCCAGAAAGTAAAGCTATCTTCTTCTTTGATGTGTAATGGCGGGTCATACATCCTGGCGATACACCACCAGGAAATATACCTAAAGAGCATGGCGGCACTAAAAATAATGATAAAACCGGTTATTGGCCGGGCTTTAAACAAGTACAGAACAAGTCCCGCTAAAAATCCTGCTCCCAGACCCATCAGGCCCAGGGTTTTGTTGCGCCAAGAAAAATACGAACCGCGCACTTCAGCCGGGACCAGGTCGCTCATCATACTGCTCCAGGCACTGGTGCCAAATAAACCGAAGGAAGTAAGAATGATCACAAAAACTATCAGCAGCGGTACACGGTCAGTTAAAGCTATGAACGGGACCAGGATCACTGCCAACCACATAGTAGCTTGTAAAAAAATAAAGAAGGTAACGATCTTTAACCTGGAGCCCCTTTTCTCCAGCATATCCGGAGCTTTGATCTGGAGCAGGTTGCCGATCAGGTTGGGCAGGCTGGTCAAAAGAGCCAATTGCGGGGCAGTTGCCTGCAGGTAAATGGCAAATGGCGCGATATAGTTATCAAAGATAGCCTGCATGGAGCTGGAGAATGTCCCATCCCACCAGGAATATCTTAAGCTTTTATTTACTTTTTCGTCTTTAGATATATTTTGCATCTTTTTATTGGGGATCCTGTTTCCGTATATTAGCGAACTGTCACTATTTGTTCGCTCCGGTGTCGATTTCCATATCCGCCCTTGGCGAATCCTGCGCCAAAGGTCTTTTGACAACTCGGTGCCTCCGCAACTCGCCCCCTGGGCTCAAACATGCTCGGCATCCAGCAACCAACAGATGCCCTCGTTGTCTGCAAGCGTGCTTTGGCTGAAATCGACAAGCTCGCTCAAAATAATGACCAGTTCCCTGATCTGTACATTGGATAATAGGCGAGCGCGGCCGCTGAATGTCATGGAGAAAACCTTCGGAAGCTTGAGTTGGCATGGACTCTTTTCCTCCCGCCTGGCGGGAGAACTCAAGCGAGATAGAGAGCGATTTCCGCGCCGGGGAAATCGACTCGTTTTTCGGAATGACTCAGCGAGACAGCGAGCCGACAGACATGATACACGGAGCCGATTGCTATTTCATTTTC
>JAQUQP010000065.1 GCA_028716025.1 bacterium
GCAGGGCTTGATGCGCTTTCTGGTAGAGGCCCCAGTCCCGGTACAGCAAACCCATAGTTAAGTTATACTCGATCTTTAATTTTTTTGTCCTGCTGATATGGCCCAATTCCTGCAAGGCTTCCGAATACATCTTCATATCTTTATATATTTTTGCCAAGCCCAAATAGGCAGGCTCATAATTTCGTTTCAGTTCAATACAGTCCTTAAAGTGCTCCATAGACTGGGCATAGTTTTGCCGGCGGTAGTTCACCACGCCAAGTAATTCATGGACAGATAGTTGTTCAGTCTTGTTCAGTTTCTGGTCCAGCGCCTTTAGTAAATGTTTTTCCGCTTCCTGGTCATTTCCTGCCGCCAGAAATAACCGGCCTAAGGTCACGCGCATCTTTCCCGGACGGTATCCCTTGTCCAATGCTTTCTGGTAATTCTCGATCGCCGCGACAAAGTCATTTTTCTGTTCCGCCTTGTCCGCGTTAGCCAGGAAAGTTTTCAACTCACGGTCCGCTGCTTGCAAGCGGGGAACAGGTATGACCAGAGATAAGAACACCAATACCAACCAGGCCTTTTTATTCATTGCAGTTTATCCCAAACTTTATTCAGGATCACTTTCTTGATTTGTTTGACCTTGGCCCGAGCCGCTATTATTCCGGCATCGACACATTCCGCGCCACGGTTAAGTTCAGATACGGTAATATTCTTTACGTCCGGGCTGATCACCAGGTCAGCCAATTTAAGCTGTTCTTCGGCTAAAAAATTCCCCCGGATATAGATAACCTGGCTCAATATTAAAAGAGCATTATTAGTTTTGGCGATCCCTACTTGCGCCGTCACGTCTATAACAATAATAATGTCCGCTCCCATAAGCTTAGCTACATCAGCTGGCACATTATCGACTACCCCGCCATCCATGAGCAAACGATGCCGGTATTCTACCGGCTGGAACAAGCCAGGCATTGTTGCACTGGCGCGGACCGCCGGCGCGACCTGGCCCTCTTTAAGGATTATCTTTTCACCGTTGCGGATATCCACGGCTACGCAGGCAAAGGGTATTTTCAGTTCGTCAAACCGTTTATTGCCAATATACTTGTTGACGTACTCTTCTATCCTTTTAGTAGAATACAAACCCACCGGGGAGATCTTAAAGCTCACCAGCTTATTCCAGGTCATATTCTGCGCCATGTCCACGATAGTATCGGCAGGCACGTCAGCGGCATATAATGAGCCGATCAATGCTCCGACACTGGTTCCAACAATTATATCAACCGGTAAACGCTCTTCAGTAAAAACCTGGATAACTCCGGCATGAGCCAAACCCCTGGCCCCGCCTCCGCCCATTACCAGCGCTACTTTTGGCTTTTCCTCTGCCGGCAAAGATAAATATTTTTGCCAGAAAAAATCGATCAGTAATTCTTCTTCGTCCAAAGTGCCGGCCGTTACCGGCAACGCCGGAGACCAAAGAACAAAACCGAGCCATAAATAAACAAAAATTTTTTTACCGGTAAGCCGGATCATTATTTGTCTACCAAATCCAATCCCGTGGCCACTTTCAATTCCTGTTCGCCTACAGTATATTCATAGGCGTTATCCAAAGCTTGTATCTTGGTTTCAATAGTTTTCTTCTGTACCGCCAGCAGGTCTGTACAAGACAGCTGGTTGTCTTTGTAATAATCCATCGCTGAATCCAAAGCTTTTTGCGCCAAATCCCTGTTTTTGGACATTTCCGTCAAATTCTTCCCGGCGCGCATATAGCGGCGATAACTTTCCTCGATGTTCATTTTAAGGTCATCACTGGTTCTTACTCTCAACAAATTAGTGGATTTCAACTCACTGCGCATCTGCCTTACTCTTGCCCAGCTTAACCAACCGTTGAACAACGGGTAATGCAGCGCTAACGTGGCAGTCCAGTTACGGCCTTCCAGCTCTGAGTTCAAGCCACTGCGTTCATAATCAGCGCCCAATACAATAGTCGGGTAACGTTCACTGAAGGCCTGGCTAATCATATGATTTATCTTTTTTTCTTCCAGCGAAAGCCCTTGCAGTACCGGTGACCGGTCAAGCGCGAGGGCAATATAAGTATTCAATCCCTGGGTATCCTCTTCCGGAGTCAATGTTTTGAAATCGCCTACCAATTTCACCTGCGAATCCAGTTCGAATCCTACCGCTTTATTAAAAGCGGTGTAAACCAGTTGGAGTTTTTCTTCTTCTCCGGCTATCTGCATCTCCAACCGGGAGCGCTCGATCTCCAGAAGAGTGTTCTCATAATCCTTCGCCTTGGTCCTATTTTTAGCTGCTTCTATGTAGGTCTTGACCTGGGACAGGGATTCCCGGTTGAATTCCAACACCTGCTGCTGGTAAAGAACATCATAAAATCTCCGGGTCACTTCCAGGTAAACTTTCCGTCTCACTGTTTCATAAGTCTTAATAGTGATATCAAGATCTTTTTGCGCGATATTGAGTTGGTTAACAAGATACCCGCCGGTAAATAAATACTGGTTAACTGAGATCCTGGCAGCATAGTGATTACTGACCCCTACGGCCAGGCTGGACCCTCCAAGGCTGGGCGGCAATGTAGTAGGCGTGCCCACACTCAAGCGGGTGTAAGCGCCGGTCAGATTAACCTTGGGAAAGAAGTAAGAACCTGCTTCTTCAATTTTTTGTTCGGCTACGTACCTTTTTTCAGACGCAGCCAACAACTCCTGGTTATTGGTCATGGCCCATTTAATACTGTCTTCCAAGGTAAGTATCTTCTCCGGCTGTTCCAAAGCCCAGGAGGCAGCGCTCCATAAAATCAAGCATAATAATATAAATATTTTCTTCATTTTAGACCCATTTTTTCTTTCTTGATACTGGCCAGCACCTGCGCCGGGGCAGTGCCGCCTGTTGATTTTTTCCGTTTCAGGCAATTCTCTATCTTGATAAAAGAGAAAATATCCTGGCTGAATTTAGGACTAAATTGCCGGTATTCGGCCAATTTCAGGTCGTGGAAATCTTTCTTCTGGTCCAGGCAATACTTTACCAGGCTGCCGACGACAAAATGCGCCTGCCGGAAAGGTATTCCTTTAAGTACCAGGTAATCCGCGATATCAGTGGCTTCCATCAAACCCTTGGACAGTTTTTGCGCCATATTTTTAGACCGGACTTTCATGGTCCTGACCAGCTCACCGGTAATAGCCAGGGTATCATTGACCGTATCTACCGTATCGAACAATGGTCCTTTGTCTTCCTGCAGGTCCCGGTTATAGGATAATGGCAAACCTTTCAATAAGGTCAACAAGGCCATCAGGTTACCATAGATCTTGCCGCTTTTGCCGCGGATCAGCTCTGCCACATCAGGGTTTTTCTTCTGCGGCATAATGGAAGAACCTGTGCAGAAAGCGTCGGCCAGCTCCACAAATTCAAATTCACTGGAGCTCCACAGCACTAATTCCTCTGCTAACCGCGAAAGATGCATGATCAGGATAGAAGAAACTGCCAGGAACTCGATAATGAAATCCCGGTCACTGACCGTATCAACGCTGTTCTCGCTCACTTTCGGGAAATTGAGCAATTTGGCAGTAAATTCCCGCCGCACCGGATAATTTACCCCGGCCAATGCCCCTACTCCCAGGGGCAGGACATTGGTCCGCTCAAGACATTCGGCAAACCGTGCCTTATCCCGCTTAAGCATATAATAATAAGCCATGATATAGTGGCTGAATAAGATCGGCTGGGCGTGCTGCATATGCGTATATCCCGGCATCACGACCGTAATATTTTTTTCAGCTATGTCTAGTAATATTTGCTGTAGCTGGTCTATACCTTTGATAATATTTTCTGTTTCAGCGCGCAAGAAAAGCCGCACATCCAGCAGCACCTGGTCGTTCCGCGACCGGGCAGTATGCAGTTTCTCCCCTACCGGACCGATCTTGGCGATCAGTTTTTTCTCAATAGCCATATGGATATCTTCATCAGTTTGCTTGAAAACAAATTTTCCGGTTTCTATCTCCTTGAGGATAGCTTTTAATCCGGCAGTGATCTTGGCTGCTTCTTTTTGGGAAATGATACGGCTTTTTGCCAGCATAGTAGCATGGGCAATACTGCCGGCAATATCATATGCATATAACCGCTTATCAACTTGAATGGAAGCAGTATAATCCTCGCATTGTTTATTCGTGGATACTTTAAACCGTCCACTCCATAATTTTTTCATGGCAAAACTCCAATTAATATTTTTTCTTATTGACCAGCGCCTGCACTTTTAACGGTAATCCCAATAGGTTAATAAATCCTTCCGCGTCGTACTGGTTATACACGGTATCTGCTTCAAATGTGGCCAAGTCAGGCTGGTATAATGACTTATCCGCCTTCCGGCCGACGATCGCGCAATTTCCTTTATACAATTTTACCCGCACAACACCAGTCACAGTAACCTGGGTTTTATCTACAAAAGCATCGAGAGCTTCCCGTAAAGGCGTGAACCAGAAACCCGCGTAGATCAATTCAGCGTATTTATCGCTGACCTTTTTCTTCCACACCGTGGTTTGCCGGTCAAGGCAGAGCGTTTCCAAAGCCTGGTGCGCCGTCATCAGGATGGTGCCACCCGGTGTTTCATATACGCCGCGGGACTTCATTCCTACTACCCGGTTTTCCACAATATCCACCCGTCCAACTCCATTGGCGCCACCGATCTTGTTGAGCTTTTCGATCAGCTTGACCCCGTCATATTTCACGCCATTAATACTGACTGGGATGCCTTTTACAAAACCGATGTCAACATACGTAGCCTTATTAGGCGCTTTTTCCGGGGCCACAGACAACAGGAACATATCTTCCGGCGGTTCATTCCATGGATTTTCCAGGATACCGCCCTCAAAGCTGATGTGCCAGAGATTCCGGTCGCTGGAATAAGGTTTTTTCTTGGTAACCGGGACAGGAATGCCATATTTCTTGGCATAAGCGATCTCTTCTTCCCGGGACTTCAGTTCCCAGGTACGCCATGGGGCAATGATCTTGATCTTCGGGTCAAGAGCTTTAAAAGTTAATTCAAAGCGCAGCTGGTCGTTCCCTTTCCCGGTGCAACCGTGCGCCACAGCATCGGCATTCTCTTTTTTAGCGATCTCAATTTGTTTTTTCGCTATCAACGGCCGGGCGATACTGGTCCCGAGCAGGTATTTGTCCTCATAAATGGCTCCCGCCTTAAGCATTGGCCAAATATACTCTTCCACAAATTCCTTGGTCAGGTCCTCGATATAGATCTTACTGGCGCCGGTCTTTATGGCCTTTTGTTTGAGCCCGCTTAATTCGTCATTCTGGCCGATATTGGCGGCAAAAGCCACTACTTCACAGCCATATTCTTTTTTCAGCCAATGAATAATAATAGACGTATCCAGCCCGCCTGAGTAGGCTAACACAACTTTGTTAATTTTTTCTGACATATTATCTCCTTAAATATATAGGTCAACACTGAGGGTTACTAGAGAGGATTTGAATTAATTTGCCGCGGAAGGGATTTGAACCCCCAAGTCCTTGCGGACACATGGTCCTAAGCCATGCGTGTCTGCCAATTCCACCACCGCGGCGTAAAAGTGGGCCGTAGAGGACTCGAACCTCCAACCTTATCCTTAAGAGGGATCTGCTCTACCATTGAGCTAACGGCCCATATATAAACTGCTTGATGCTGGAAGCTGAAAGCTTGATGCAAAATCTTTTAGCATCCAGCTTTTAGCATTTAGCGGTCTTTATTAAATTAAGCGCGCCTGCTGGGACTTCTTCTCCATCGCGTCGTATTGCACGCCGCTCACCCGTCGCCGGCCAGTCTCGCTCGGACCAATGGCGCTCGACTTGGCTTCAAGTCCCTGCCCTTTACAATTTTCTTCTCAGTTCTATAACATTTATTCGTGTAAATTAAGCGCGCCTGCTGGGACTTGAACCCGGACATCTAGCTCCGGAGGCTAGCGCTCTATCCAATTGAGCTACAGGCGCGTCGGCTTTAAACCTAAATGCACGCCTCCCCGTAGGAGGAACCTCAGGTTCCCCGCTCTCGGCGTTCGCTCGTTAAGCGGGGTTCTCTTAGTGAAGTTTTTCTTCTCGCCTTCACTGTCACCCCCTCCTATTTACCGAATATAAAGAGGCCCTGTGCATAAAGTTAAAGACTATAATCTCTGGGAGTTTCCGGGACTTCCCAAAAGCATATAAAAATCCGTCTCTTTACTTAGTACATAGCAGTAAAGAATACTGATTTATTATCTATTTCTTATACCATAAAAGGGGATTTTTGGCAAGTACTTACTCGAATTTAAACCCTTCTTGCGAGACAACCTTAATGCAGGCATCAACTACCGCAGGATCATAGAGAGTCCCTTTATTCTGGGAAATATGTTGCAGAGCTTCACTCATAGACAAAGCGGGGCGATATGGGCGATCAGAAGCCATAGCTTCAACCACATCCGCCACCCCCAGGATTTTGGCTTCCAGCAATATCTTGTCACCGACTAGTCCTTTGGGATAGCCTGAACCGTTTGGCCTTTCATGATGTTGAACTACAATCTGGGCGATCGGCCAGGCAAAATCAATGTTTTTTAATATATCAAAAGCTACCTGAGGATGCAATTTCATTAAATTAAATTCATTCTTATCTAAAGCTCTGGGCTTGGTCAATATCTCGGCAGGAACGCAGATTTTGCCAATATCATGTAAAACACCGGCTATCCGGATCATTTCGATCTGGTCCTGGCTAAGTTTCATTTCTTTGGCTATGGCGCAAGCCAGAAAAGCTACCCGGCGTTGGTGGCCAGCCGTGTACGCATCGCGCATTTCCAGGGTTAAGGCCATAGCGTTAATGATCCCTTCCAAGACTTTCTTTTGCTGGGTCAAGCTCTCCTGGACTTTCTCTTCCGCCATAGTACGTTCGATGATCTCTTTCACCAGTTTTTCATTGATCTCACTCAGTTCAGCGGTGCGCAATTCCACTTGTTTTTCCAGGTAATCCCTGGTTACCGTGATCTTCTGCAGGTTTTCGGCCATTTTATTGAAAGAACTCGCTAATAACCCAATCTCATCGTTTGTTTTAATGGGCACCTTATAATCCAGGTCGCCCCGAGAAATATTTTGCGTGCCTATCACCAGTTGGTCAATCGGTTTACCCAGCATGATCCTGATGAACCAGGAACTGCCGATAGCAGCCAACAGCATACCAATAGCACCGATGATCCAGATCGTTTTATTTGCTAGTTCCAATTTACTGGTCACGCTATCCAAGGAAAACACTATTCTTACATTGCCGATAGTTTCCATTTCCTTTTCTACCGGAGCTGTTCCCAGGATCAATTCTTCAGCGCCCGCCGACGATTTGATCTTCTCGGTAATAATAGTCTTGGAAAAAGACCGTGTCTGCTGGCCGGTGTTCTTACTGTCCTTAAATAGCATCTTCCCTGAGCTATCCTCGATCTCACAGGAAATGACGTCTTTTTGCTGCATAGCCCCTTTAGCAATCCGGGAGATCGAATCCTGGTCAGTGATCAATACTGGATACTCGCAGCTATTGACCACGCTGTTAAGGAGTGTATAAGCCCGTTCATCCAATTCGACCAATAAAGCTTTCTTTTCCTGATTAATGAAATAGATCGAAAAAAATCCTCCCAGGATGCCGATCACCAGGGTAACCAATATAATGATTTTTTTATCGATGCCAAATCTCATTGTTTATTCTCGCCAAAAACATTCTCGGTATTTTTAATAATCTCTGAAGAAAACTTTACATCCAACCGCGCGGCGGTAGACAGGTTCAGGGAAAAAGTTGTCCTTCTGGGTTTGACTGGCTTAATATCGCCGGGTTTTTCCCCGTTCAATATACGCAAAGCTATTTCTCCCGCTTGCCGGCCCAAGTCCTCGTAATCACAATCAATAGAGAGCAAGGCACCTGATTTTGAATGATACTTGGATAATCCAATGACGGGAAATCTTTGCCGCAGGCTTTCCAACAAGAGGTATTTTACAGACTGGGGGAAATAGATCTTAGCATCGGGGATCATCAGCAGACAATTGATCTGCCAGGTAATATCTGCTAACGCGGCGGGTAATTCTTTTTCATCATTTACTTTCCGTTTAACCAGCTGCAGACCGAGCTCAGAGCAAGCCTGATTCAAGTCCGCAATCCTGTTAGTTGAATCCGCAGTATAGATCACGCCTATTTTTTTACCTTCGGGAAATACTTTTTGCAGTGATTCCAACTGCATTTTAACCGGCACATCAAGCAATACGCCGGTCAGGTTCGTACCGGTTAATTTCTCTGGATTCAAGACCATTGAATACACTATTGGCCTACTTTTAAACGATTGCTCAGCGAGTTTAACAGCTCTGGTGCCTATCGCAAAAATAACATCCGGCTTTTCGGCGGTTATCTGGTCCACTATTTTTTGCGTATTCTTGTCCTGCAAAAAATACTCGGTAAACCATAAAGCAACCTTTTTTTCCTTGATCAGCTCCTTAAATCCGGCCCAGGATTGTAAATATGGTTCTATATCTGAAGAATAAATAACCGAAACCAGTGCCCTCTCTGCCGCCCAGCACTGGCTCCAGGTTAGTACTAATATAGCTATGGATAGCACTATCGCTTTGATCTTCATTCTTCTATTAGATCCTTTATTTTACCAGAGATAACTAGCTTTAACCTCGAAATACTGGGGATTTAATTGTTCAACATGTCCTGGATCCATTGAGCTGCCGGTATAATAAACTGCATTATTTAAGTTCTTGACCAATAAAGTCAAGTTCAAGTTTTGTACGGCAACATTCCTGGCTGTGGCAGACATATCAAGTTCTCCTCCATTCACCCAGGTATATCCGCTCCAACCCGGTTCATTGGGATCATTACTTCCGCGATTTTGCAGTTTGGCGTGAATTTTATAAATACCGGACAAGCCGTAATTGTCAGTAATATCAAAATACCCTCCGAGAGACATATTCCATCTTGGGACCGCGGACTTGTTAAAGTTCCCGTCAATTTCAGTATCGATCACCCCCGAACCGCCGGCCAGGCCAGGATTAATATTGGCAATTCTATTCTTCAGTAGTTGGCTGCCGGATATGAATCCGCCAAATCTGTCCCAATCATAAGAAACATTGGCTTCGATGCCATGAGCCTGATGGTCACCCACGTTAAAGAAACCACGTAGTTGGCCAAGAGAAGCATCGAGAGTCGGCCAGGCTACACCAGTATACACAAAGTTGACAAAATCATACAGGATCTCCTGGTAATAACTGGCTAGAACTTTCATATTCTTAATCGGCTTCCAGTCAACTACAAATTCTGTCGATTCGGCAGTAGTGGCTTTTTGCGTGCCTCTCAAGGATAGGTTGTTCCATTCAGAGTATCTTTCAAAAGTGTTTAACCTCGTGAATCCTTGTTGATAGATGCCTTTTAGATAAAGATTTTCCAGCGGTGTATACACGAGGGCTACTTTGGGGAAGAATCTGTGCATTTTTTCCCGCTCATCGCGGAATTGGTCACCCGGATTGAATTCACTCACATAGCGTCCCCCGCCAGTGACGCTGAGGTTATCCCTTAATTGATACTTAGCGTCAATGTAACTTTCAAAAGCGGCAATATCATTGCCCATCTCCGTAAAGGTGGGGAGAAATTCCGGTGGATCGATAAAATTACCTGATCCCGCGATATTAGGATCCCAAGGCCTGGTCACAGATTCCCATTGAGCGGTAGGGCCTGACCCCTGCGGTGACCATACACCGGCCTGCAATCCAAACACAATACTGAGAAGTTCGTTGGGAGTTATCAGGATATTGCTATCCACTTCATATCTCTTCTCAGTTTTCATTTCATAACCGCCGCCATCTTTACGGAACACAT
>JAQUQP010000066.1 GCA_028716025.1 bacterium
AAATAACGGCCGGATACAGAAATTTAACCAATATGGTTCTTATATAGGCAAATGGGGATGGAAAGGGACCGCTGAAGGGCAATTAGCATCATACATGGGATTAACCATAGATAAATCGGGTACGATCTATTGTACGGATAATGAACACGGCCATATAATACAGTTTGACAGTACGGGAACATTAAAAATGATCTCCGGCAGCACTGGCGAAGGGAAGGGGCTAATGCAAAATCCCTTTGGAATAGCTGTCAGCCAATTTGGGCTCATCTATGTAGCTGATAAAGATAATAACCTCATCCAGGTTTTTGACCAGGATGGTAACTATAGCCAGCAATGGGGAGTAGCGGGATCCCAAATGGGAGAATTGCGGTTCCCGTCCGGTTTAATCATAGACTCAAACGGTAATATTTATGTGGCTGACACCTATAATCACCGCGTCCAAAAATACGATCCCGGCGGTGGTGTATTAATATCATGGGGTAGTGATGGCAGCGGGGCGGGGCAATTTAGTTATCCGCTGGGTTTGACCATGGACAATGCCGGTAACATATACGTAGCTGACACTGGTAATCATCGTATCCAGAAATTTGATAAGAATGGACTATTTCTCAAGCAATGGGAGACTAAACGCCCGGCGGATGTTCAGCCAACCTCACCTTCCGCGATAATGATTGATAAAACAGGCGCGCTTTTTGTTACTGATACCAGCTATCAGCGGGTGCAAAGATATTCGCTGGATGGCGAATTTATTACCCAATGGGGTTCTCTGGGAGCCGGAGAGGGTAAATTCAACGGGCCTTTTGGAATAGCCGCGGATGCTAATGGATATATATACGTTGCTGATACAGGGAACAAACGCATACAAAAATTCAAAACTGTACCTTTTTACTCCTTAAAAGGATATATTCGTGATGTTAAAGGAGAAGGTGTTGCCGGTGTAGTCTTGAATTTGACCGGAGCGCAAACAGGGACTTGTCCGACCGATAATACCGGTTATTTTGAATTTGTTGGCATAGAAGCAGGTGATTATGTAATTACCCCGGTGAAAGAAGGAGTACAATTTTCTCCAAGCCAGTTGACCTATCAAGGACTAGCTATTTCAAAAATAGACCAAAATTTCGAATTAAGACATGTTTTTTCCATAACAGGTAATATCAAAAATGCCTGGGGCGCCACAGTGAATGGAGTAAAAGTTACATTATCCGGCGCAGGAACCGGCGAATATATTACCACCGTTAATGGTTATTATGAATTTAAATTAACCGAGAATGGGGAATACTTCATTACTCCCACTAAACTAGGCTGTTCTTTTGATCCGGCTACAATTCGCTATGTCGCTAACCAATTGGTCGCGGAGGAAGATTTTACCAGCACCTGGACAGATCCAGCTTCTATATCGAGTATTAGCGGATATGTGCAGAATAGCATTGGTGAAGGCTTAAATGCAGCAACTATTACTCTGACCGGAACACAGTTAGCGCAAACTATTACTGACCGTAATGGCCATTATGAACTATTAGGATTGGAACCGGGTAATTACCAGGTACAGGTAAATAAATCAGGGTATGTCTTCAGCCCTCATGAACGAATTTATACCTCGCTGCAGGGCGTCAGGTTAGCCGAGGATTATATAGGTACCACTATTGTAGCCGGTAAAGGAGAGGTAAAGGTCCAGGGTGGTAAAAACGGTTATTGTTCTCCGCAAAAAGGCGAAAAAGTATTTTTTATCCTGTACCCGCAGAGTGCCGGGGAAATACATGTTGCTGTTTATGATTTGACCGGCAACCTGATTTGGGAAACAACCCGGGAAATAGCTGCTAACTCCCAGGATATTATTGCCTGGGATGGCCGTAATATGAATAATGAGCTGGTAGCTTCAGGTATTTATTTGGCGCGATTTAACGGGGGCGGGATCAAGGTCATTAAGAAAGTAGCGATCATCAAATAAGAAGTTCATGGTTAATACGACTGAAACAAAATTCATTGTTGACAAAATGCTGGGACGGCTGGCTGTCTGGTTAAGGATCCTGGGCTATGACACAAAGCTGCATCTCGGCCCGGATCGCCAGGAGCTGGTCTGGCGTTCTCTTAAGGAAAACAGGGTCATTATAACTCGTGATACTCATCTAACCCGCCGTCACGTCTGCCGCTTTATCTTCATTAAGAACGATCATATCCGCGAACAAATCAAACAATTACTACAAGAATATCCAACTATGGTCCAGGTCACTAAGGAACAGTTATTCACCCGCTGTACTTTGTGCAATACCCCGGTAATAGCGATCACTAAGGAAAAAGTACGGGGAAGAGTCGCTTCATATATTTATGAATCAATAAAACAGTTTTCATACTGCGCTCTTTGTGATAAGATATATTGGAGCGGAACACATTGGGAAAAACTCCTAAAAGATCTGCAGGGTATGGATATTCATTATGAGAATAACGGATCATGCAAAGATATGGCGTCATATCCTTCTGGTAATACTGATCATACTGGGCGTTAGTGTAATTGCTTGGCGTGTCTATTCAAAACAACCTTCAAACATCCATGAAGCCCGCTATTATGATAAATTACCCGGGAAAAAGGTATTATGCCGGCTTTGCCCCTGGCAATGCCAAATTACCAGCGGAGAACTGGGTTTTTGTCGCGCCCGTAAAAATGTCGATGGTATATTATATGCTTTAGGTTATGGTACGCCTTGTTCGCTACATATCGACCCGATAGAAAAAAAACCTTTCTTCAATTATTATCCCGCCACTGCTGTTTTCAGTATTGCCAGCGCCGGCTGTAACTTGCGCTGCAAATTCTGCCAAAATTGGGAAATATCACAAGTATCTCCGTTAGACACGGATAATTATTCATTATCACCGGCGGATATGGTCAATCAGGCAATTAAGGAAAAATGCAAAGTAATCGCTTACACTTATTCTGAGCCCACTAATTTCTATGAATATATGCTGGATATTTGTAAAATGGCCCGGAAAAGAGGTCTTAAAAATGTTTATCATTCTAACGGTTATATAAATCCTGCTCCTTTAAAAGAATTATGCCCATACCTTGATGCCGCTAATATTGATCTCAAAGGATTTAACGAAGAATACTATGTGAAAATGTGCGGCGCCCATCTTCAACCAGTATTGGATACCCTGGTCATTCTTCGAGAAAAGGGGGTATGGTTGGAAATCACTAACTTGATCATACCCCAGAAAAATGACCAACCGGAGACTATTCGTAAAATGTGCCAATGGATAGTCACTAATCTCGGACCCGATGTGCCGATCCATTTTTCCCGTTTTTATCCTAGTTACCAGCTGAAAAATGTATCACCTACTCCGATAAAAACTTTAGAAATGGCCAGGGAAATCGCTATCAAGGAAGGGCTAAAATATGTTTACATCGGTAATGTGGTAGGACATCCCGGAGAAAATACCTATTGCCCAAAATGCCATAAAGCGATTATCAAGCGGGTAGGATATACTATTCTCGAGATGCATCTAAACGGTGGAGCCTGTTCTTACTGCGGGGAAACAATTGCCGGCAGGTGGGATTCATGAAGCATAAGAGCTTACTGATAATTTTAGGTATAATTACTTTAATAACCAGTTGTTCGGGTAAAATTAATGAGCCTACCCGGCCACCGGCAGTGGCAGGTTCTTTTTACCCGGCTGATCCTGTTAAGCTAAACATCCTTCTGGATACTTATTTGGACCGAGCCCCGGAACAACTATGTGCCGGCGAGGTCATCGCCTTGATCGTACCTCATGCCGGTTATGTTTACAGCGGACTAGTAGCAGCTTATGGTTATAAATTGATCAAAGATAAATCTTTTGATACGGTTATCCTACTTGGGCCAAGCCATCACCAGTCTTTGAATGTAGCCAGTATTTATTCTGCCGGTACCTGGGAAACACCCCTGGGAAAAGTGCCTATCGATTCGACTTTAGCTAAAGCTATTGTCGCAGAAAATACGCTTTTTACCTGTTCCGAAGAAGCTCATCAAAAAGAACATTCTTTGGAAGTACAGTTACCATTTTTGCAAAAAACTTTGGCTGATTTTAAGATTGTACCGATCCTGGTAAATGATCCCGCACCGGACAACTGCACTCTGCTGGCCAAAGCCATTATTAAGAACTGTGATCCGGGGAAAAAATACTTATTTATAGTTTCTACTGACATGAGCCATTATTATGCACGGGAAAAAGCCCGATCTATGGATGAATGCATTCTGGCGTTATTGGGAAAAAAGGACCTGGCAAATTTGGACAAAGTATTGGATACCGGAGCCGGTGAGTTATGCGGCCAGGGCGCGGTTCTTACCGCATTAGAGATCGCTAGGCTAAAAGGTCCCTTTAATATAAACGTGTTAAAGTATGCTACTAGCGGTGATGTGACCGGAGAATTAGATCGCGTTGTCGGCTATGGGACAGCAGTTATCTGTATGGATAATAAAACAGAAAAAAAGGAGGAGACCATGATTAATAAAATCCAACAGCAAGAACTTTTAAAGATCGCCAGGAAAACCATTGAATCATATATTAATTCCGGGACTGTGCCGGAATTTAAAGTAATTGATCCATTGTTAAAAGAAAAAAGGGGAGTTTTCGTTACCCTGAATGAAGGGCATCAATTGCGGGGTTGTATAGGTTATATCATGCCTATCGAGCCTCTTTATCTGGCTGTTAGTAAAATGGCTGTAGAAGCGGCTACAGGTGATCCCCGGTTCCCGCCTGTCACTGCAGACGAATTAAACAGGATAGAGATCGAAATATCTGTCCTAACAGTACCTGAACGGGTTAAAAGCCCGGGGGATATCATTTTAGGTACGCATGGGGTAATAGTCAGGAAAGGCGGTAGTGGCGGGGTTTTTCTACC
Source organism: bacterium (assembly GCA_028716025.1). The sequence continues at coordinate 4,874 of JAQUQP010000066.1, forward strand.
CCAGGTAGCAACGGAAACGGGCTGGAGCAAGGAACAGTTCCTTTGTGAGCTTTGTTCCCAGAAAGCAGGATTGCCGGAAAATGCCTGGCAGGATAAAGATACCGAGTTATACACTTTTAGCGCGCAGGTGTTTAAGGAAAGTGAGAAATAGTGATATTGTGGACAGAGTGCCTGAAAATATTCATTACTGGTTTAACCGCTGGTGCGGGTCCATGCTTGCTATCTTGTGCTCCTGTTCTATTACCTCTATTAACAGTAACTGCCAAGAATGAACAGCACGGGATAAAGACCACTATCTTATTTGTTTTAGGCCGGTTAGCCGCTTATTTGTTCCTGGGATTTCTGGCTGGCTGGTCGATCCGCTGGCTGGATAAATTTGATCCTGCCGCTCCATTACCCGCCGTGATCAGGGTCGGTGCGGCTGGATTTATTATCATGTTAGGCGCGCTTATTATCATTGGTCGGGGGATTTCTTTTCATTCCTGCGACCGATTTATTAAATATTTTATTGACAAAAACCATAAAAGTATGTTTATTTTAGGTATATTGATAGGGTTTGCTCCTTGTTTGCCGCTATTGGGAATATTAACCTATATTGCCATAAAAGCGGCAACCCCATGGCAAGGGCTGGTATACGCAGGCTGTTTTGGTATTGGTAATATTCTTATTATATTGTTGCTGGGAGTTTTTTCTTCTGTCCTGCTAGTCAGATACAGGCAGAGTATAGGCAGAGGACAGAAAATATTAGGCCAGGCTTGCGGCCTGTTTCTAATCTTGTGGGGGATACTGCTGACCTTTAAAAAATAACCGGAGGTATCATGAACGAGCGCATCATCCTGAATGTTTGGTTTATCTCCAGTAACAACAGCTATATGAACGATGTGATCACTCTTTTTGTAGACCTGTTTGAAAAGGACCATCCGCAGGTCAAGATCAATCTTGAATTGAAACACTGGAACACAGTCTGGGATGAATTATTGAACACCAAGGGCAGCAACCGGGCTCCGGATGTGGTACAGATAGGTTCTACGTGGATAGGATATCTTGGTCAGCAAGGTTATCTCCTGGGGCTTAATAATAATTTAAAAGAAGTCGGCGGGGCTGAAGCTTTTGATGCTAATATGTTTAATACCTGTGTCCAACCGGGGACCGGAGAAATACATGCTTTACCTTGGTTCATAGATGTCCGGGGTCTTTATTATCGGGAAGACATATTGCAAAAAAAAGAATTGTCGGTAAAGGATTTATCCACTTGGGATAGTTTTGTCAACACCTGCGCCAAGATCAATAATATAGATATCAAAGGTAAAAAAGTGCCAGCCTTGGGCATGGGAGGGGGGGCAAAATGCGGAGAATTACTGCATAATGTCATGCCTTTTGTCTGGGCTGCCGGCGGGGACATCTATAATGAAGAAACCAAAGACGTAGTGGTTAACAGCGAAGCTACCTTAAGAGGTATGGAATTTTTCTTCAATTTGTTCAGTCAAGGATTGATACCATTACATTGCCTTGGCTTGGATTGCGCCCAACTCACGCTCGAATATTTCCAGGGAGCCTATGCCATCTGCGTTACCAATGTCATCGATGTCTTCAGCATGGCTTATACCGAATCATTTTACAATATTGATATTGCCAAACATTGTCTGGCAACTAATTTTCCGACCGGCCCTAAAGGTAGTTATTCGTTCGGTGGTGGCAGTGCCTTGGGGATCATGAAAAATTCTCTTTATCCGAAGGAAGCCTGGGAATTCCTACGCTTTCTGACCGGGGTTGAAGCACAGATATATTATGCCAAATCCTGCGGTGCCATACCTGCGGTGAAGAAAGCGTTTAATACCCATTATTTTCTGACTAATCCGCGCTTTGTAGCTTTTAATGACATCTTGAAGCAAGTCAAATATTACCCGGTCTTAAGCCAGTGGGGAAAGATCGAAGAAGTAATGGTCAACCGGTTGTTCGAAGTATATATGGATATCGGCCAGAACCAGGGGCAATGTGATGTAAATTTATTGCGTAAACAAATGAATGCCGCGGCGCTGGAAATTAAGGAACTGCTGAAATATTGAGCCTATACTATTAATGAAAAAAAAACAAGGTATTAAATTACTGGCTGGAGTACTACTGTGGCCTATGGTTTTGGCGGCATTCAGGGCCTTCTTAACTCAATTGGGCGCCTTTACTAAGTATCAGGGAAGCGTCCAATATTATTTTTTTGGCGGTTTTTTAAGCTACTTGCTTTTCCAGTTTATTTTTTTTAAACCTATCCGCACCTATGTTTTCGGTCATGAATTGACCCATGCCCTCTGGAGCCTCATGTTCGGCGGTCGCGTAAAAGATTTTACGGTTAAGTCTACCAGCGGCAAGGTAGTCCTGACCAAAACTAATTTCCTGGTAAACCTGGCGCCTTATTTTTTCCCGCTCTATACCTTCATCGTGGTCATTATTTACAGTATTTTACGCTCTTTTGACCTTGACCAAAAGTTCTTTATTTATATCATCTTTACCTTGGGATTTACCTTTTCTTTTCATATTGCTTTACTCATTTATGCCTTTAGTTTGGGACAGTCTGACGTAAAAAAAACAGGGCGTGTTTTTTCCTTGACTTTAGTGGTCCTTTTTAATATCATAGTGGCTGTTCTCATACTAAAACTTATGGTGCCTGATACGATCCAGATAGTGGGATTTGCCCGGGAAAGCCTCTTCACCTGCCAGGCTATCTGGCTATGGCTATGGACGTCACTAGTGGAGTTCAAAGACCTAATTCTTAAAGACAAAGCCCTCTTCCAATGGAACAAATGAGTGACAAAGCAGTGCGCTATTGCCTTTACCTGCTCAGCCGGAAAAATTATACCACCAGGCAGCTGAGAGATAAATTGCGCCGGAAAGATTATACCCAGGAATCTATCCGGGAGGCATTGGCTAAATTAGATTCCTGGCACTACCTGGATGATGCTAATTTCACGGAATTATATGTTCGCGACCGGGTTCGTCTGAAGCCGCGTGGACAGCATATGCTCCTCCAGGAACTGAAAGCCAAGGGTATTAGCCGGGAGATGGCCAAGGAAAAAATTGACAAAGTAATGCTGGAAGAAAAATTAGATGACCAAGGCCTGGCCGAACTGGCCCTGCAAAGAAAAATGGCCGGATACCGAAAAGTGGATGCTGAAAAAGGCTCCCAGAGAGCCAGGAGATATCTCTTGCGGCAGGGTTTCTCGTATGAAATAGCCGATAAAATAGTGCGAAAATACTGGAAAATGAAAACCAGCTAAAACCTGTAATTTTGCATATATTTTTTTCCTTGACAATACAAGATATAGTGTGTTAAACTTTCCATACTCCTTTATATAGTATATAAAGCATAGACAGGAAAGAAGGATTTCCTCTTGAAGTGCCCATTTTGCGGTTCTCTTGATGATAAAGTAATTGACTCCCGCCCGCTGGAAGAAGCTTCCATAATAAGAAGAAGACGAGAGTGCTTGGCCTGCCAGAAGCGTTTTACTACCTATGAGCGCCTGGAAGAAGTCCCTTTAATGGTCATTAAAAGTGATAATCGCCGGGAGCCGTTCAGCCGGGAAAAGCTACGGGCCGGGTTATTAAGAGCTTGCGATAAAAGGCCTATCAGCATCGATAAAATTGAGAAAATAATCAGCGAGATCGAATATGAAATGCATAATTATTACATTATGGAAGTGCATTCATCATCGATTGGTCAAAAGGTGCTCAAGCAACTTAAAGAACTGGATGAAGTGGCTTATATCAGGTTTGCCAGCGTACATCGCAACTTTAAAGACATAAATACCTTTATGCAAGAGCTTAAAAAGCTGAAAAAAGAAAAGGATACCCAGGAATTAACCGGGGAAATCGAAGAAAAAAAATAATCTCAATTACACCAGGAGTGACATGCGCATGGAACCTAAGGAACAAACCGGGAAGAAAAGCGAAATAAAGATCAAGGTGTTTGGCAAGACCACTTGTGATGCCTGCAAAGCGGTTAAGGAGAAATTTAATTTCTTTTTAAATCACTGGGGCCTGTCCGACCAGGCCGAAATTATTTATATCGACCTGGATACCGTTGATGGTTTGAGCCAAGGTGCTTATTATGATGCTCTGGAGTTTCCAACCACGATACTAGAAAAAAACGGACAAGAACTGGCCCGCTGGAAAAAAACCGTACCGACCAGCCAGGAATTCAAGCAGTTCTTCGAACCCAGCAAACCCGTTTAGTATTTCGATATTAGTATTTCGAATTTGGAGTATAAGTTGTGGGTGAATTAAAGATTAAGAAATTCATAGAAAATTCCCTGATCGAATGGGAAGGGAAGATTAGCGCTGTTATTGTGGTCGGCGGCTGTAATTTCTCCTGTCCGTTCTGCCATAACGGAGTGTTGGTAAAAAGCAACTCTGATATCGCAGAGATTCCCCAAGATAAAGTATTGGGGAAATTAAAGGAGAAAAGAGAATGGCTGGATGGGGTGGTCATCAGCGGTGGAGAACCATGTTTGTATCATGAGCTCTTTGACCTTATTAAGAAAGTCAAGGAACTTAGTTTACCCATTAAA
>JAQUQP010000067.1 GCA_028716025.1 bacterium
ACAGCTAGTGGCGATTGATGAATGGGGCACTTCTATCGAAGAGGAAAGCGAACTGGTGCGGGGCAATCCCAATATTTACAATGAATTGGCCACTAATTATGCCGGGTACCAGAACTTGGTCTTTGCTGAGAACGATTATGCGGTAGCCTTTGCCGATTTTGGACATCGCTACCCTACAATTGCGGTATATTCCAAAAGTCCGTATTCAAATATCTGGGAATTAAGCGATGAAGAAATAAAAGGATTCAGCGATATTGTGCACGGTTGCCACGCGGCTATGGGATCGCGTATCCCTTGTAATGAAGAATGGTATTATAAACCTTTGGATGCTGACTTTTTTATGCCGTGGCATATCCTTATTAAATGGAGGGTTAACACTCCGGCAGGTTTTGAAGGCGGCACAAAGATCTATATTAATACGATCGATCCGGTAAGTTTGCGGGACAAAATGGTACCCCGGCTCTTCGAGCTGAAAAACCAGGGCAAGATAGCCAAATTCAATATCGCGTTCGAGTGTCCTTGCCTACCGAACAGTTTAAAGTATAATCCAGCAGTGAGATAAGAGCAAATTCGAAATTCTAATATCTAAATTCTAAACAATGTCAAATTTCTAAACGTTTTGTGTATTGTAATTTGGTACTTTAGATTTGTTTAGAGTTTAGTATTTCGGATTTAGATATTGCTTTTGACATATTCTCCAAAAATAGGATCTAGTATTTGAAAGTTACCGTTGTCTTGACGTTTAACCAGTCCTTTGGCATGTAAGCGGTAGAGGAAGTTCTTTATATTGGCTACAGGGAAGTTTTTAGCATGCTTTTCCACGATCATTATCCTTCTAATCTCACTTTGCGGTAATGCTGCTTTAGCCTCCGCCAGCACTGATAATACTTCTTTTTCCCGGTCACTGGCTCGTTCTAATAAACTCTGGAAATAATCTTTACCCAGTTCTCGCAACGTAGTTTTAAAAGCCGGCAACCATTCACTCATTGTCACTTTACCCTGTAACTGGGCCGCGAAAAGATGACTGGCTAATAATTGCAGTTCATAGGGGTGTCCCTGGGTATAACGGTATATTTCATTAATGATCGCCTGGTCAAAAGACACGCCAGAACCCTGGAGCGTACTGGAGATCACGGCTTGTGCCTCAGCGGGGGTCAGGTTACCGATCATTTCGCGGCGGCGGAAAAAACGCCCGACCGGGTCATGCTTATTAATGAAATTCTCCCAACCGTCGGTCGTAGAGGCCAGTATAAACAAATACCTGGTCCGGGTGATCACTTCTTCTTTGCTTAAGACTGCGCGTAGCAGGTCAATAACGACGGAAACAGTGGCCAGGTTTTGTACATCATCCAATAGTATGACAGCGAGCCTGGTATTCAGTTGGGGCCACAGTTCCAGTAAAAATTGGGTAAACAGGACCTGGGGTTGTAATTTTTGTTTAGCTGATTTGATTTCTTTGACCGCTTGCGGGAAGCCGTTGAGTATTTCCTCCATGATCAGGTTGATCGCGGCAGTAGAAGAAGATCGTTCTTTTACCTGGCTGATCGGGCAGAAACTGGCTAAATAGCCCTGTTCCTGGGTGATTTTCTTGAATTGTTTAAGCAGGCTGGTTTTGCCAATGCCCCATTGGCCGATAATGACCATATGGTTGGACCGGCTGGTTACTGCTTCTTCCAGGGTTTTCAGGAAATGTTGCACCTGGTCTTCACGTCCCCCGAATATTTTCGGTTCCCAGCCAGATTGCGGAGTAAAAGGATTAGGCTTGATCATAAAAACTCCTCAAACAAGTTAATATATTTCTTTTAGCACAGATAAGGATACAAATCAATGAATTTAGATTATAACATCGTCATCGGTGGTAAGGCTGGTCAGGGACTGCAAACTATCAGTGATGCTCTGAGCAAATTATTTTTACGTGGCGGCTATGAAGTATTTACCAGCCAGGACTATATGTCCCGGGTACGCGGCGGGCATAATTATTTTATGACCCGGGTCAGTGATCAGCCTGTCGGCGCGCAAAAACCGAAGATCGACCTGCTGATCGCCCTTGATCAGGAAACGATCGACCTGCATTGGAGTGACCTGGAACCTGAAGCCTTTGTCTTCTATGACGGGGAAAGCGTTCATCTTTCCAGGGAAGATAAAAGACTGATCAGCATCCCCTGGGACAAGATCGCTATGACCATCGGGGGCAATACTATTTTTGCGAACACTGTTGCTGTCGGGGCCTGCTGCGGTTTGCTTAATTTTGATTTAAGTCTCCTGTCCGGACTGCTCCATGAAGCGTTTGCCAAAAAAGACCCTAAAATAATTGAAACTAACTTAAAATGCGCCGAGGCTGGTTTTGAACTGGCTAAAAACCTGAAAAGTAAGGTCAGTATCAAACCAGGAAAAACAACCGGCAAAATGTATATTAACGGAAGTGAAGCTATCGGCCTGGGAGCCATTGCCAGCGGAGTGAAATTCTATAGCGGTTATCCCATGACCCCATCTACCGGTATCCTGAATTATATTGCCGGCAAGGCAGATGAATTCAGCATTGTAGTTGAACAGGCGGAAGATGAAATTGCCGCTATTAATTTTGTGGCCGGAGCAGCTTATACCGGTGCCAGGGCCATGACTGCCACCAGCGGTGGGGGGTTCTGCCTGATGACTGAAGGGATCAGCCTGATCGGCAGTATTGAAGTCCCTGTTGTCATTGTTCTCGGACAAAGGCCAGGGCCAAGCACTGGATTGCCGACCCGGACCGAACAAGGAGACCTTGAATTCGCTCTTTCTGCCGGGCAAGGTGAATTTCCCCGTTTTATTTTCGCGCCGCGAACCCCGGAAGATGCTTTTTACCTGACCCAAAAAGCTTTTAACCTGGCGGATAAGTACCAGGTATTAGCGATGATCATGAGTGACCAGCATTTAGCTGATTCAGGCTGGACTTTAGAGAAATTTGACACGGGGAAAATACAAATCAAGCGCTACTTACTGTCTCAACAGGAATTAGCAGACCTTAAAGAATATCGGCGGTATGACCTCAGCGAAACTGGAGTATCCCCGCGTACTATTCCCGGAGCCAGCCGGCATTTAGTCATTACTGATAGCGATGAACATGATCGCAAAGGACATATCACTGAAGATTTACAGTGGCGGGAAGAAATTGTCAAAAAAAGATTAGCCAAATATAAATATATGAAAGAAGAAATATCCCTGCCAGTTAAATATGGCGTTAATTCTGCGGAAACAGTGCTTATTGGTTGGGGTTCTACCTATGGAGCGATGAAAGAAGCCATCGATATACTTATTGCCAAGAATAGAAAAGTAGTCATGCTGCATTTTAATGAACTTTGGCCATTACCAGTGGAATACCTGGAACGCGAACTGTCGCACTATGATAATATCGTGGCTGTGGAAAACAATGCGACGGCCCAATTCATGCGCATCATATCCGGCCAGACCGGTATTTTGCCCACCCATAAAATACTGCGTTTTAACGGGCAACCGTTTTATCCGCAGCTGATCGTGGATCTCTATGAAAAGGAGGTCCATGATTATGGTGACCGTTAAGGATTTTTTTGGTGAAGAATCAGCCTGGTGCCCTGGTTGCGGTAATTTCGGGATACTTTCTGCTTTGCAAAAAGCTTTAGTGGAATTAAGCCTGGAACCGCAGCAACTTTTATTTGTGTCAGGCATCGGCCAGGCCAGCAAACTGCCGCATTATATCCGGGGACATGTATTTAATGGCCTGCATGGGCGGGCAATTCCTCCGGCTATTGCCGCTAAACTGGTTAACCACGAATTAAACGTAATTATTACTGATGGCGACGGCGGTACATATGGAGAGGGCGGGAATCATTTCATTCATGCTATCAGGCGCAATCCTCATATTACCCTGATCGTGCATAATAACCAGATTTATGGCTTGACCAAAGGGCAGGCCTCTCCGACTACCGACCAAGGAGTGGTCACAAAAATACAGTCACACGGCGTGCCAGTGCCGGCATTCAATCCTCTGGCTGTGGCTATTGCTTTAAATGCCAGTTTTGTCGCCAGGGGTTTTGTCGGTGAGCCGGAGCAGCTAAAGAATTTGATCATAGCCGGCATCCAGCATAAAGGATTAAGCCTGATCGATGTACTGCAGCCGTGCGTGAGTTTCAATAAGATCAATACCTATCAATGGTATCGCCAGCGGGCTTATAAATTACCGGATGATTACGATCCTAAAGATAAAGCTAAAGCCATGGAAAAAGCAGCTGAGTGGGGAGAGCATATTCCGCTCGGGTTGCTGTATCTTAATCCGCGGCCGGTATACGAAGAACAGTTACCTGTTTTAAAGAACGGTCCCTTGGTAAAACAACCAATAGATGTTTCTAAAATAGCCCAGGTGTTAGAGGAATTTTGCTAGGGGGCTAAAGGAGAAAGACGTATGGAGCCAATACCTGTATTCCCAAATTTCCGGGAAATTAAACTAGACGACAAGCGCTTGTTCGATGATTATTTCCGGCAGATACAACCGAGTATTTCAGAATATACCTTTGCCAATCTTTTTACCTGGCGGCTTATTTTTGAAATCAAAATAGCCCTGTTGTATGAAAACATTGTCATCCAGCTGGTAGATTCACATGGCCACAAGATATTTACACCATTTATCGGCGGTATCCGGCTAAAAGAATCATTAGACGCCTGCTTAAATTACGCGCGCAGCCAATGGAAAGAAGTACGCTTTGGGCTCTTTCCTGAGGACCAGTTGCAATTATTCAAACTTTATTATCCGACTGCGCCTATTGCTATTGACCGTGACGCCAGCGATTATGTTTATAATGCCAGCGACCTGATCACGCTAAAAGGAAAAAAGTACGATGGCAAGCGGAATCATATCAGCCGGCTTAAAAAGAACATTGATTATACCTACCAGCCTCTTGATTCTAAACATATCAATGGTTGTAAGGATTTGCTGGAGAAATGGTACCATCAACATTGCGACTACTGGGAATGCTCGCTGTCCTTACGCAGTGAAATCGAAGCCTGCAAAGAGGCTTTAGATAATTTAAAAAAACTGGGATTGTGCGGCGGAATAATTGATATAGATAAACAAATCGTAGCCTTTACCATAGGAGAAGAGCTGAACAAAAATACTTTTGTGGTGCATTTCGAAAAAGTAGACGCCGATTATAAGGAATTGCCGGCGGTTATCAACCAGGAATTCGCGGCCCATGAAGCTAAAGAGTATAAATATATTAACCGCGAGGAAGACCTGGGAGAACTTGGTTTGCGGGCCAGCAAGATGTCGTATAATCCCGCGTTTCTGGTCGACAAGTACTACATTACTTTTTAAACTAGAGGGAACATGGTAGTCGAAGCAAAAAACCTGGTAAAAAAATATAAAGAGATGGTGGCGGTTGATGGCATAAATTTCGCCGTGCAGGAAAAAGAATGCTTTGGATTCATCGGCCCTAATGGCGCCGGCAAGACCACGACGATGAAAATGATCTATTGTTTTGTGCCGCGGACCGGCGGTGAATTACAGGTGCTAGGCAAAGATCCCAGTATCCATCCGGAACTGGTCAAGGCTGACCTGGGAGTTGTCCCGCAGGATAATAACCTGGATGAGGACCTGAATGTTTTTACCAACCTGACCATGTATGCCAATTATTTCGATATTCCTAAGGCCGTTGCCCGGAAACGGTCCAAGGAACTACTGGCTTTTGTCCAATTGACAGAAAAAGAAAAGGTGAAGATCAATGAGCTTTCTTCCGGCATGAAGCGCCGGCTGATGATCGCCCGCGGGCTCATTAATGATCCTAAATTGCTCATCCTGGACGAACCAACTGTGGGGCTGGACCCGCAGGCAAGGCATTTGATCTGGGACAGGCTGCACGAATTAAAGAACCAGAATGTCAGTATGATCATTACCACCCATTATATGGATGAAGCCACTGAATTATGCGACCGCATAGCGGTGATGGATAAAGGCAAGATCATGGTCGTAGGTAAACCCAAAGATCTTATCCGGGAACAGATCGGCGAGGAAGTGGTGGAAGTCAGGCTGCTAGATACGACAGTGGATAAACTCAAGCAGGATTCTTCCGGATTCCAGGTAACTCTGGAAGAGACCAGCCAGAAATGTTATCTCTACTGCCAGGACTGCCGGCCACTGCTTAATCATCTCGCAGATAAGGGATATAAACATATCCTGCGTCGTCCCGCGACACTGGAAGATGTGTTTTTGAAACTCACGGGGAGGGATCTTGTTGATTAAGGTATCGTATCGCTGGACCAAGGTCTGGTACCGGAACTATATTTCATTCCTGAAGTTTTTTTATGTTAACCTGGTCGGGAACCTGGGCGACCCGATCTTATACCTGCTGGCTATGGGTTTTGGCTTGGGGGCATTTTTAGGCCAGATAGAGGGGGTTTCTTATATCCAGTTCCTGGCTCCCGGGATCATTGTCTCATCAGCCATGTTCGCCGCGGTATATGAATGTACTTTTGAAAGTTTTTTAAAAATGATACACCTGAAAACATATGATGCCATCATTGTCACTCCGGTAAATATTGAAGATGTAGTTGCCGGTGATATTGTCTGGGGCGCGACTAAGGCGATGCTCAGCGGCATCATGATGTTCGTGGTGATCGCTGCCTTCGGCTTGATCCACTCCTGGTGGTCATTGTTTATCCCACTTTTGATTTTCCTGGTTGGTTTTCATTTTGCCAGTTTCGCCATGCTTATTACGGCCTGGGCCCCGAATTTTGATTATTTCAGCTATTTCCTGGAGCTGGTCATTACTCCGCTGTTCTTTTTTTCCGGTATTTTTTTCCCGTTGAGCCAGTCCCCTGGCTGGTTAAAGGCTCTTTCCGGGACCTTCCCCCTGACGCACGCGGTAGAGCTGTCCCGCGCCCTGGTCATGGGTACGGTGCCGCAACGGCCAATAACTAATATACTATTTCTGATTATACCCAGTATCGGGCTCTTTTACTGGAGCGTCTGGCGTATGAAGAAGCGAATGATAAAGTAATACTCGGTGTACAATGTACGGTAACGAAGCCCGAAAAAGCTAGGTGTTTTATCGGGCATCGTTGCCGCAACTGTATGACGAGCCTAAAAACGGGCCTCGACACCGTGATCCGAATGACGAGACTAATATTCCAGGAGGGAAAATAATGTTCAGAGATAAAATTAAGGTATTAGATTGCACCATTAGGGATGGTGGGTTGATCAATAATCATGATTTTGACCATCGCTTTGTTCGTGAAGTGTATAAGGCTCTTTCTGAAGCCAAGGTCGATTATATGGAGATAGGATACAAAAATTCCAAGCGGCTTTTTGATCCTAAGGATTATGGCTTGTGGAAATTCTGCGAAGATGATGATATCAGGAAAGTTATTGACGGGATCGAGTCAGAGACCAAGATCTCGGTAATGGTGGATGTGGACCGGGTAGATATTGAAGACATTAAGCCGCGCAAGGACAGCCCGGTCGCGATGATCCGCGTTGCTTCTTATGTCAAAGACATTGATAAAGCTATTTTCCTGGTAAATCATTTCGCGGATAAAGGTTACGAGACCACTGTGAATATCATGGCTATATCCCGGGCCTTGGATAATGAGCTGACCGAAGCACTACAGCAATTGGAAAAGGAAAGCAAGGCACAGGTCGTATATATTGTTGATAGTTTTGGTTCTTTGTACCAGGAAACGACCGAGCTCTTGATCAAAAAGGCCAAGAGTATTCTGAAAACCAAAGAAGTAGGAATACATGCACATAACAATCAGCAGTTAGCTTTCAGTAATACTATCGAAGCTATTATCCATGATGCCAATTTTGTGGACGCGACTATTTACGGTCTTGGCCGGGCAGCTGGCAATTGCCCGCTGGAACTGGTTATGGGATTCCTGAAAAATCCCAAGTTTGATATCCGGCCTATCCTGGATGTGATCTCCAAGGAATTTATACCTTTACGTGAAAAAATAGAATGGGGCTATATTATCCCTTATATGATCACTGGAATCCTGGATGAACATCCCCGGGCAGCTATGGCTTTGCGTAATGGCGATAAAAAAGAAAATTATCGGGAATTTTATGAAAGCCTGGTTGGCACAGACGAAGAGTAGAAGGAGCTGCATACTTGGACTTAGCTAAATTTAAGCAACAACCGATCATGGGCATTATGCGTGACGTAAGCATGGATATTATTGATCCTTTACTGGAAACCGTGATCGATTCGGGCTTAAAAACTATTGAAATTACCATGAATACGAAAAATGCGGAACAACTGATCCGCTATGCAGTTAAAAAGGCAGTCAGTCGTTTGACGATTGGGGCAGGTACTGTTCTTGACCTGCCTACTCTGCAAACCGCATTGCAGGCTGGCGCTACTTTTATTGTTATGCCTACCTTGGTGCCGGAAGTAGTGCACTATTGTGTCGCTAATAAGATCCCGGTTTTCCCCGGCGCTTTAACCCCGCAAGAAATATTCAATGCTTGGCGGTCCGGGGCAACTATGGTCAAAGTTTTCCCGGCTAAAACCTTCGGGCCGGAATATTTTAAAGAGCTTAAAGGTCCTTTTAAAAATATTGAACTACTGGCCTGTGGCGGCGTCTCTCCTGCAAACCTGAGAATATATATCTCCAATGGCGCAAGTGCCGTCTCTTTTGGGGCCAGTGTTTTCCGCCAGGATTGGCTGGATAACCGGGAATTTCCCAGTATCAATCGGCGGATCAGCCAATATCTTGCGGCGCTCATTAATGAATGATTGAACAGGTTCTAGTGTCCTGTTACTAACATTTCTTTACATTTGCGGGAGTTATTTTTTCCTGATTCAAGGCACGAGGAGTGCGGCGTGCCTATAGGCACGTAAGCGACGAGTAACGATGAAACAGGGAAAAAGAGCCCCGCCTGGAAGGAAGGATGTCTTTGGCCGACTACTGCGTCGCTCCTCCTGGACGTATCTTAAGATACGCCGGTGTCGTTGCTCCTTGTATTCGACTCAAATCCATTCCTTCAAATATAAAAAAATGTTAGTAACAGGACACTACCTATGTTCTTACCTACCACTAAAACTGAAATGCAAGCGCTCGGCTGGGACAGGCTGGATATAATCCTGGTATCCGGTGATACCTATATTGACAGTCCTTATATTGGCATAGCCGTGATCGGCAACCTGCTGGCCAGCGCTGGTTACCGCGTTGGTGTGATCGCCCAACCGGATATTACCGGCAGTGCGGATATAATGCGGCTAGGCGAACCTGGCCTTTTTTGGGGTATTAGCGCCGGTTCGATCGATTCAATGGTCGCTAATTTCACTGCTTCCGGTAAAAGACGCCGTAAAGATGACCTGACTCCCGGCGGCGAGAATAC
>JAQUQP010000068.1 GCA_028716025.1 bacterium
TCATTTTAAAGTGTATAATGATACCTATGGTCATCCCGTAGGGGACACGATCTTGCAGAAATTAGCTAAGATTGTCATGAATAACACCCGTGAGGTTGATTTTGCAGCGCGTTTTGAAGGCGATGGCGTAGCGATGATCTTGCCTAATAGTCCGCGGGAAGGCTCCAGGTCAGTGGCTTCACGGATCAGACAATTGATCGAGAATCATGGTTTTGTCGTTCCCAACGGTGTGATAAATATAACGGTAACACTGGGTGTAGTTACCTTCCCGGGAGATACTGATGACAAGGAAGAGTTGTTAAAAATGGGCCAAGAGGCTCTTAATTGGGGCAAAGCACATGGCCGTAACCAAGTGATGATTTACTCGGAAATATTTTAAACTAAGCTTAAGAAGCAGGTAAAAAATTACCGATGACCATTAACCATCTTTTTAATCTGTTCCTCCTGTTCTTTATAGGCATAATTACGGTCTTACTGGCTGGTATTTTTTTACAAAATAGGGGTTTGAAAAAGCTGGGACAGAAAGAAGAAGAGCCGGGATTGGGATTTGCCGGATTAACAGAGGAATCAGAGATCGCGATCAGCGTTCTGACGGAAGGTGTGGATGCGGTAATAGTATGTGACCTGACTGAAGCCATCACTTTCGTTAATTATCGCGGGGAAAAATTCCTGGAATATACCGCTGCGGAATTAAGGGGCAAGAACTTGCTGGAACTGGTTAAAGAACCAGTCCAGAATGAATTGAAAAAGGAAATTAATTTCCGGCAGGCCAATGATCATCGACTGGTACAGACCATATTGATATCTAAAAGCGACCGGCCGATTGAAGTGATGGTTAAAATACTGCCTCTTTACCATAACAGTAAGATCTCAGGATCAATCTATCTTTTCACCGATATTACTCTCCTTAAGCAAGCAGAAAAAGAAAACCTATTACAGCAAAGAGAACTTCAATCCTTGATTAAATTATGTACTATGATGAGCGCCAGCCTTGATCTCAAGGAAGTGCTTGATTTTATTGTCAAATCGATCACTGAATTTTCCAAGGCTGATGCCTGTACCCTGCGTTTGTTGAGCGATGATGGCCAAGACCTGGTCCTAAGTGCCAGTTATGGAGTTGATGTCACCCATCACCCGGAAAAAGTTCGGTTGGATGGCAGTATAACCGGAAAAGCGGTACAGGAAAAAAGGGTAGTGATTATTCCCGATATTAGCCAGGAGGCTACCTACCAATCTTCACCTATCGTATCAGAAGAAAAAATGGCTTCTCTCTTGTGTGTCCCTTTAGTGATGAAAAATACGGCTAAAGGGGCTTTTTGTTTATATACCAAGCAAACCTGCCAATTTACCCAGCATCAGATCGACTTGGTAAAAGCTTTTGGTGACCAGGCAACCATAGCCCTGGAGAATGCCCGCCTTTATTCACAGGAACAACAATTGGTGGTCAAATTACGGGAACTTAACCAAGCAAAAAGCGATTTTCTTTCCATGGTATCACATGAATTACGTTCCCCGCTGACTTCGATCAAAGGTTATACCGCGCTGATGCTGGCTGGCCGGGCCGGGGAGACCAATGAGAGCCAAAAACGATTCCTAAAAATAGTAGAAGAGCAAAGTGACCACTTAACCAATCTGATCACTGACCTGCTTAACTTGTCCCGGATCGAGGCAGGACAAGTACGGATGAATAAGTCTTCAGTCAGTCTCAAAGCGCTGACTGAAACTATAGTTGAGCGGATGCGGTCTCATTTTGACCAGAAAAAAATAAACTTAACAGCGATCATCCAGGATGATCTGCCTTTTGTTTATGCGGATAAGGATAAAATGATCCAAGTATTGGCTAATTTTCTGACCAATGCTCTAAAGTTTACGCCGGAGAATGGCCGGGTGATCATTGAGATATTCGAAAAAGACAGGAACGTGGAAGCCCGGATCAGTGATACCGGCATAGGGATCCCAGCGATAGAATTGGAAAAAATATTTGAAAAATTTTACCAGGTAGATTCATCCTCTACCAGACAAACAGGAGGTGCCGGTCTAGGATTGGCTATTGTTAAACGAATTGTGGAAATGCATGAAGGCAAGGTTTGGGCTGAAAGTGATGGATTAAATAAAGGAAGTCGTTTTTGTTTTCAATTGCCAGCTTTCCGTCCGATGGCCAGTGAAGATGATTTGATCAGGGCAGCTGGGCCTAATCGCGCCTTGCCTGGACAAAAAACAATTCTCCTGGTTGATGATGAACAAGATATCCTGAATTTGCACAAGATTTACCTGGAAGATGAGGGCTACCATGTAATTTGGGCTCTAACCGGACACCAAGCGATAGAACGTACCAGGGAAGGACGCCCGGACTTGATTTTGTTGGATATTAAATTACCCGACATAGATGGGGTTCAAGTCTTAAAGACGTTGAAAGAAGACCCGCAAACAAAAAATATTGCGGTAATGATCATTTCGATCTTACACGACCGGGAGACCCAGACCCGCCAATTAGGCGTGAATGATTACTTGACCAAACCGGTTGATAAAAAGCAGCTTCTCGGTAAAGTAAGCGAAATCCTGGGTGTTCGCGGGACCAAGAAAAGAGGAACCGTCTTGATCGCGGATGATGAACCAAATGTCGTGGAACTGATCAAGATCAGTTTGCAAGAAGAAGGGTATAATACCAAAGTTGCCGTAGATGGGGAAGAAGCCTTAGCTAAAGCCAGGGAAATAAAACCTGACTTGCTTCTGTTGGATGTAATGATGCCAAAGATCGACGGATATACAGTACTAAAAACTTTAAAGAGCGACCCTGATCTTTTTATTCAAAAAATACCGGTAGTCATCATCTCAGCCCGCAAGATGGAAGAGGATAAGCGCAAGGGCTTAGATCTAGGGGCGGTTAAATACATAACCAAACCGTTTAAAGTGAAAGAATTATTGAGCGAGATAGCTAGGATTATTGGATAAAATAGATGAAAAGAATCTTGATCGTAGATGATGATCCGTTGATATTGGATTTATTTGAATTTAGTTTTGATCCGGCTAAATTTGAAATTATACGCGCCCAGAATGGCCGGGAAGGGCTGGAAAAAGCGTTACAAGAAAAAGTGGATTTAATATTACTAGATGTAATGATGCCTGATCTTAATGGTTATGAAGTTTGCCGGCGGATAAAAAACAATCCTACTACGCGAGCCACTAAAGTGATTATGGTTTCAGCCAAAGTACAAAAAGAAGAAATTGAACAAGGGCTTAAAGCCGGAGCGGACGATTATATTACCAAACCTTTTGAACCGCTGGCTCTGGCGGCGAAAATAGCCAAACTGTTAGAGTGAAGATATTCTAAATTACAAATTACATCGTTCCTACGGAACTTATGCTAAATTTAGGTGAAAGCCTACTTTAATTTGGCATAAGCGAAGCGATAGAATTTAAAATTCAGCATTGTATTAATAAGGGGGATGATATGCCTGGCAAGAAAATATTGGTGGTAGAAGATGATGCCCTGATCAGGGAGTTGGACCGGGTCAACCTGGAAAGCGCGGGATTTACGGTAGTTTTGGCTACAGATGGTTTCCAGGGATTGGAAATGGCCCGGACCGAAAATCCTGATTTAATCGTTTTGGATATAATGTTACCCAAGATGGATGGATTCAAAGTCTGTCGTATCTTAAAGTTTGACGATAAGTATAAACATATTCCCATAATAATGCTGACCGCGCGGATCCAGGAAGTTGATAAGGAAACAGGTTTTAAGACCGGAGCTGACGGTTATATGACTAAACCCTATGATCCTGAAGAATTGATAAAAAAAGTAAACCAAATATTGGCTGATACTGAGAAAAAACCGGGGCCGAAATGAAAGGTGATAAAAAAAAGTTAGGCGAAATTCTTGTTGAAGCAGGTTTGGTCAGCAAGCAACAGATAGATGAAGCGTTGCGGGTCCAAAGAGAAACCGGCGAGCGCCTGGGCAAGGTATTGGTCCGCCTAAACCTGCTCAATGAAGAAGCTTTGATCAGCTTCCTGGGCGAACAACTAGGCATTCCCCATGTTGACCTAAAAGATTATCTAGTGGATCCGGACACGATCAACCTGGTTCCTGAATTTGTAGCCAGAAAGCATCAGTTAGTTCCTTTATTTAAAATTGGTGATACTTTGACCGTGGCTATGGTAGATCCGTTGAATGTTTTTGCCATTGATGAAGTTAGTTTAAAAGCCGGCTGTACCGTTGAGCCAGCCTTAGCGACTGAAAGCGATATCAAGCGGGCCATAGACCAGTACTATGGTGTTACCGGTACCATGGATGAAGTAATTAAAAAAATAGAGGAAGAACAAGGCGAACTGCTGGGCACCGGCGAGCATGATATAGAAAATAAAAAACTGGCGGAGCTAGCCGAAGAAGCTCCGGTCATCAAACTCGTGAATTTACTCATCTTGAATGCCATTCGTGACGGGGCCAGCGATATCCATGTTGAACCTGAAGAAAATATGCTGCGGATACGTTATCGCATTGACGGGGTAATGCAAGAAGTACCGGCGCCACCGAAAAATTTACAGGCCGCTGTGATCTCCCGTTTGAAAATTATGAGTGAAATGGACATAGCTGAAAAACGGGTTCCCCAGGATGGTCGTTTTAGAATTAAGGTAGAAAATCGTCAGGTAGATATGCGTGTTTCCACACTGCCCACTATTCACGGTGAGAATGTAGTCATGAGAATACTGGATGTTTCTAAGGCTCTTTTAGGCCTGGAACAACTGGGTTTTGCCGCCGATGTGTTGGAAATATATACTAACACTATTCATAAATCGTATGGGATCGTTTTGGTAACCGGGCCGACAGGCAGCGGTAAAACAACGACTCTTTATAGTTCTTTGAACGTGATCAATACGGTTGATAAAAATATTATTACCGTCGAAGATCCGGTAGAATACCGGCTGAAGCTGATTCGCCAGGCCCAGGTCAATGTCAAAGCTGGCCTTACTTTTGCTTCTGGTTTGCGGGCTATCCTGCGTCAGGACCCGGACATCGTTATGGTGGGTGAAATTAGAGATGTAGAGACTGCGGAAATTGCTATTCAAGCGGCTTTGACCGGCCATTTGGTGTTCAGCACTTTGCATACGAATAATGCGCCTGGCGCCGCTACCAGATTAGTCGATATGGGCGTAGAACCATTTCTGGTATCGTCCTCGATCTTAGCGATCATTGGCCAGCGCCTGGTACGTAAGATTTGCCCGAATTGTAAAGAAGAATACCAGCCACCAGAAGCTTTACTGGTACAGGCCGGTCTGGACCCTAAGCAAAAAGACCTTAAGGTATATCATGGCAAAGGCTGCAAAACCTGTTTAGGCACTGGTTATAAGGGACGTATTTGTATTTTTGAACTGCTACTGCCAAACGATAAGATCAGAAGCTTGATCGTACAGAAAACTTCGATGGATGTGATCAGAAAAGAAGCGGTGAACGCTGGTATGAAAACAATGCGTGACGATGGGTTGCTTAAAGTTAAGCAAGGGATCACCACCGTGGAAGAAGTGATCAGGGCAACGCAAGAAGATTAGGAACAAATTCGAATATCTAAATCCGAAATTCGAAATAATTTCAAAGTGATTAAATCCAAAACAAAAGCGTTTAGTATTTCGATATTAGAATTTCGTGCTTATAGGAGAGTATGTGCCGGTATTTGTGTATAAAGCCAGAGATGAATTAGGCAAACAGATCAAGGGAATCATGGAAGCCAAGAACCGGGAGGCTTTGGCTACTAAGTTGGGTAGTATCGGTTATTTTGTAACTGATATTACTGAACAGAAAGCAGCATTAAAGCTTAGTTTTGGTGAGCGCTTTACCAAAGTTAAAAACGAAGACCTGATCCTATTCAACGTGCAGCTGGCCAATATGATAGCGGCTGGATTATCATTATTAACCAGTTTGCGTACGCTTACTAAACAGGTAGAGAATCGTAAGTTCAGGGAAGTGATCCAGGATGTGTATCGCAGCATTGAAGCGGGCGGGACATTTTCTGAATCCCTGGCCAGACACCCGAAGGTTTTTACACCTTTAATGATCCATATGATCCATGCCGGCGAGGTTAGTGGTACCCTAGACAATGTATTGAACCGCTTAGCTATCTTTGCCGAACACCAGGCTGATCTGGAAGAAAGGATCAAAGGAGCCATGGTCTACCCGATCATCCTGGTCATCGTGGGCTTTAGTGTTATAATGTTTTTATCAATTTTTCTTATCCCCATGTTTGTTGATGTTTTTCTAAAGGCCGGGGTTACCTTACCGCTGCCTACGAAAGTAGTATTTATTTTCAGCCAGATTGTTAAGAAGTTCTGGTATGTGATCATCATCAGCGGATTTGCGATCGCAGCCGGTCTTAAATATTATTTTTCTACACCCAATGGTACGCTGATCTTTGATAAATATCTATTAAAACTACCGGTTATTGGTTTACTGGCCAGAAAACTGGCTATTGCCAGGTTTGCCCGTACTTTAGGCACATTAACCGCCAGCGGCGTGCCTATCCTGGAAAGTTTGGAAATAGTCGAGAAAGTAGTAGGCAATGAAATCATTGCCCGGGTGATCAAGCGAGTCAGGGAAGGGGTTAGCGAAGGTAGCAAAATCGCCGAACCACTGCGTATCAGTGAAGAGTTCCCGCCGGATACTATCCAAATGATCGCGGTAGGAGAAGAATCAGGAAGCTTGGACGCGATGCTCACCAAGATCGCTGATTTTTATGATACTAATGTCAATTATAGCGTGAAAAAGCTAACGACTATGATCGAACCCTTATTTTTAATCTTGGTTGGATCAGCAGTGGGATTCTTGCTGGCCAGCGTCTTCCTGCCTATGTTTGAGATGATGAAGGTGGTTAAATAAGTCCTTGAATAGTGGATGGAAAAGTGGTATATTTTATGAAGAAAGGAGGTGAAGTAGATGATGAAAGTAATGAAAAGTAATAAAGGTTTTACCCTGATCGAACTTCTGATCGTAATGGCTATTATCGCTATTCTTATTGGTATTAGCCTGCCGCGATTCAGAGGTATGCAAGATGAGGGACAAAAATCTAAAGTAAGGTCAAACCTGGCTACCTTGAGAACCGCTGTGGAGGCATATGCCGCTTCCCCGCGTTCCAATGGCAGGACCAAGTATCCTGACAACACTGATATAGGAGCGCAAGCTACTTGGACAGGCGTTCGTACAGCTGGTGCGACTGGCTGGCAATCAGTTTGTTTATTGACTGGCGGAGCTAGAGTGACAACTGGCCCGGTCATGCTGAGCGCAGAATTGCTTGACCCGTTTTCTCCTGCTGCCGGCAGCGTAGAGTACGGTTATTATATCACTAACACGGGTTATTATGTAATCTGGTCCAACGGTACAAATAGAGTAAACGTAGCGCCGACTGTTAACGCTGCTACCGGAGCAGTAACTTTCCCGGCAGGTTCGACAGCAATTTTTGTATCGAACGGCAGTCCGCAGAGCAATTAGTTTTTAAATACAGTAATTATTTTGGTTAGGTGTATAAGGTGGCTACTTAAGTTTTTAACAAAATCTCAGGTGGCCACCTTTATACCTATTGGATGTAATGGTGCGGAAAAAAAACAAAGGATTTACCATTATTGAGATCTTGTTTGCGTTTGCCTTGCTTGCGGCTGGATTAACAGGCGTAGTCTTGATCATGAGCGAAGGACAGTCTCAAAATTCGGTGTCCAGGATGCATACTGTGGCGGTGAGTTTGGCTAAAGAACGCATGGAAAATATAAGAAATTTACCCTATGCCAGTATTAATACTGTGCCATTAACCCCATTTACCCCGCCTTATGTGGATTATTCCTATCAGGTTAATGTCAATACCATTGGCGCTTTACCAGGACAGGTCAAAGACGTAGTAGTCCTTATTTCGTATAACTCGGGAAAAGGGGCCACGGCTTCAGTAAGCCTTGAAACATATATACCAAATTATTAATAGAGGTGTCATACGACAACCGGCACTAAAGGTTTAACGATAATAGAATTGTTAATATCAATGACCTTATTAACAGTTTTGCTTTTAATAACAATTTCTTTCTACCCCATGGTTATAAAAATATTTTTGTCCAATAAAGATGAATTTGATGTGCGTACTGAAGTATCAGCAGCTAGAGATCTGATTACTAATTATCTGATCAAAGCCAATACCTTTACTATTGCCAATCCCGGCCGGATATATTTTACCGCCAATATTGATCCTACAACTCCCTTATCTGAAAACTGCACCTTTTATTTTTATAATGCCAGCGATGCCACTTGGCCTACGACATATCCTTACGCGTCATATGAACTACGATACACGGATACCGGAATTTTTGGCAGTGGGCGTTCTATCGTACATAACTTGAATCCACCCCCGGTTTCATATTTTAGTAATACCGGCAACCAGATTGGGGTAAATCTAAACGCGACTAATAATACAAGAACATATGAATTGAGATTTGAAATAAGGCCTCGTAATTTATAGTTTGTACACAAAGAAAGGATTTTGAGATGAAAAAAATAGGCCAAGGGAAACAAGGCTTTGCCCTGCTTTTTGTATTTTTCTTTGTGATGCTCATCGCCGGAATAGTCGGGGGGTATCTTTATTATAACACCTTAACCGCCAGTAGTTCGGGCTCTAAGCAAATGGAGACGCAAGTATTTTACGCCGCTGAAGCGGCACAGGCGCGGGCGGTACAATATTTGCAGAATAATTGGAGTAATATATGGAATACCATCCAACCTGATACAGGAAATCTAGGCACTTTTGGACCGCAAACAGAAAATTTGCCCACAAGTCAGGCCGTAAGCTACGAGTTTATAATTGATAATTGGAACCTAGCCAGTAATGGAAATGTCGCTCCGTTCGGTGTTGCTTCTGCTGCAGCCAGTTCTGTACAGGGCGGTAATGCTGCTATAAACGCGTTCGACGGCAGGATGAATACAGGCTGGAGAACCGCAAATTTAATCTTTGTCGGGGGCAGTTGGTTATTACCCGATTATGAACAGGACCACACGGTTTTTGACCATCTTTTTGTTACCAATGCTTTTGCTGCAGATACTCATGCATCACCTCTATTGTATGCTGCTAAAGGCGGCGGCGGTGGTGGCGGTGGCGGCGGTGGCGGTGGCGGCGGCGGCGGCGGTGGTGGTGGCGGTGGCGGCGGTGGCGGTGGTGGCGGATCCGGCGGATCAATCGGATCCGGCGTGGGCAGCGGCGCGCTTACTGGTGTGGGTGCGAGGGCAACAGGCCCAGCGGCA
>JAQUQP010000069.1 GCA_028716025.1 bacterium
TAATTGTTTTGATTCCCGTTTTTTTAGTTATATCTGGCCTTATTAAGTTGGGTTCAAAAGGGCCAGTTTTTTTTATTCAGATGAGGCCGGGGTTAAATCTGAAAATGTTCGGGTGATGCCAGTACCGGAATAATTTGCAAGCATGTAGGCCTGCCCAAGGCAATGAGCTATATTTGCGTGCCGATGATCGCCCAGGGAGAAACATTAGGGGTTCTGCATATCCGCAGTAATCCCTGGGGGGCCAGCGAGTTACTTGACCAGCCTATCCGGACAGCTGAATCAAAATGGCAGTTGGCTTTAACCGTATCTGAGCACATCGGTTTAGCCTTGGCTAATTTAAAGTTGCGCGAATCCCTGCGCAGCCAGGCTATCCGCGATCCATTGACTGGCCTATTTAACCGGCGGTATATGGAAGAATCCCTGGAACGGGAGCTAAGACGGTCGCAACGTAAAGGCGTTCCACTGGGGATATTGATGATGGATATCGACCATTTTAAACATTTTAACGATAATTTCGGTCATGCTGCCGGCGATTACCTGTTGCGCGAATTAGGGGTATTCTTAAAAACACTGGTACGCGGGGAAGATATAGCTTCTCGTTACGGCGGGGAAGAGTTCATCATTGTATTTCCTGAAACATCCCTGGAAGAAACAGTTCAACGGGCTGAACATATACGACAGGATGTTAAGACTTTAAAACTTGGCGAACAATTTCCCAAATCAGAGGGAGTCACCCTGTCACTGGGCGTGGCGGTTTTCCCTCAACATGGTTCAAATTATGAGCAGCTCTTGAAAAACGTTGATGCGGCCCTATACCAAGCCAAACATGATGGCCGGGACCGCATAGCGGTAGTTAAAGAAGGAGGATCGTTATGAAAAAGAGAAGTATTGCTTTAATGACTGATTTTGGTTATAAAGATGGTTTTGTCGGAACCATGAAAGGAGTGATCCTTTCAATAAATCCTAATGTAGCCATGGTTGATCTTACTCATACCATTAGTCCACATAATACGCTCGAAGCATCGATCGTGTTGCGCACCAGTTATCATTTTTTTCCCCAAGGGACTATTTTTTTAGTGGTAATCGATCCTGGCGTAGGCAGCAACCGCCGTTCTATACTGGTAGAAACAGAAAAATATTTTTTCATTGGCCCGGATAACGGTGCTCTCAGCTTTGCCCTGGAAAATGAAAAGATCAGGAAAATAGTGGAGTTGACCAACAAAAAGTATTTTTTGCAGGATGTTAGCAATACTTTCCACGGCCGGGATATATTCGCGCCAGTAGCCGCGCGACTATCCAAAGGTGTGGCTGTCAGCAAATTCGGGGAACAAACTAAGGAATATAAAAAATTCACTATTTTGAGCCCGCGCATTCACCGTCACGGGGTATCGGGCAAAGTGATATATACTGACCATTTTGGCAATCTGGTAACGAATATCAGCGGTGGTATGGTACAGAAACTGGCACTTAAAAAGATGGCCATCAAGATAAAAGACTACAAAATCGAAAAATTGAGCAGCAGTTATACTGATAGTGCGCCGGGACAGATCCTGGCCATAGTCGGTTCTAATGATTGTTTGGAGATATCAGTGAACCAAGGCAATGCCAGCCAAATTATGAAAGCTAAAGAAGGGACAGAAATAGCAATCACTGTCGGTTAACCAGTTGATTGTTGATAGTTCGCTCCGCAAAAGCAGCGGAGCTTGTAGTTGATTGACAAAACAATGAATTATCGACTTTCCCCGGAGGCAGCATGGATATCCAACAGATCCTTGATCCTAACGAAAAGATCATGTGGCAAGGCAAACCTAATTTTATGGCTTTTTGCATGCGCACTATACCGGTGATGATATTCGGTATTTTTTGGTCACTTTTCCTAGTCCCTTTTTATTGGGCCTGGTGGACCGGTAAATTCCCAATTTTCGTCTGGGCAGTCTTGGGACCGCACACCCTGGTCGCCCTGGGGTTACTGACTTCACCGCTGTTCCAGGTGATCGGTTGGCGGTATGTGTCTTATGCCATCACCAATAAGAGAGTGATCCTGCAGCATGGGATCATCGGGCGGGGATTTAACCTGATAGATTTTGATAAAATATCCGACGTTAACGTGCAGATCGGTATCCTGGAGAAAATAACCAATACCGGTACGATCCAGGTAGTGGCAGGCATGGGTATGGTGCAGCCGAACACTACCAGGAATGCGCTCGTAGGCATAGAAAATCCTTATGAAGTATTTAAATTGCTTAAAAAATTGTATTTTGATATTAAAACAGACATTGAATATCCCAATAAATTAAGACCAGAGACCAATCCCGGGTATAATACAGAATATAAACCATAATGACAAAGCAAATCCTAATATCGAATATCGAAATTCTAAACAATATCAAATAACCGAAATCAGAATGTTCCAAACAATTATGTTAATTTGGAATTTTGAAATTTGTATTTGTTTAGGATTTAGAATTTGTACATATTTTGGAGGTTTAGCATGCAGCTTGATCTGAGTAAATGGTACCGGACCTTGGCGCCGCGCACTACCGTGCTGGTTTCAACAGTAGATAAAAAAGGCAATTCTAATGCGGCACCATTCAGTTTTGTGATGCCAGTGTCAACCAATCCTCCGGTTATTGCCATTGCCATGGTTTCCACCAGGCATACCCTGGCTAATATCAGGGAAACCGGTGACTTTGTGGTTAATATACCGGGCGAAACAATATTGGATCAACTTTGGATTTGCGGGAAACCATTACCGAAAGGGGTCAGTGAAATAAAGGAATCCGGCCTGACTGAAGAAAAAGCCAAAAAAGTATCCAGCCCAAGGATCAAAGAAGCTATCGCCTGGTATGAATGCAAGCTGCGCGCAGAGCTCGAGGGCGGTGACCACTTGATCATTCTGGGAGATATTGTCTTAGCTGAAAGTAATGACCAGGAAGAAAATAAGCCCTTGCTCCACATTGGCGGTACAGATTTTTGCCTGCCGGGAAAAATCCTTAAAGCGGAATAATCCATTATGAATTACCATACCGGGCAATTTAAGAAAAGCCTGCTCTCCATATTGATCCTGGCTTGGAGCGGTTTTATATTATTTAAGTTCTATCATTTCTCCGAGTTCACTTATTTGCCTGATTTGTTGAAAAATTTATTCTCTTGGCCAAAAGTATCTTTACTGATTGAATATCTTTGGACACTGGTCATTTTAGCAGCCTTTATCTTCCAGAATATCGTGATCGGCAACCTTTTCTTGGTTAAAACAAAAATAAATCCCGCCTCACAATTAATCCGCTATCTACTGTCTTTTGGTTTAGGCGTGACTGGTTGGGCATACCTAACTTTTTTTCTAGGCTTGGTCGGTTTTCTTGATCCGTTGTTATTCAAGCTTATTTTCTGGCTGTTAACCGCTAGTTGTATCCTGCTGATTACCAGGAAAAAAGAACTGTTTCCCTTGGCTGCATTATCTATCTCTGCGGTTAAAGGCCTTTTCTCTAAAATCTGCCTTTGGTTAATCGTCCTGGCAGCTATCTTTAATTTGATCGGCGCTTTAGGGCCAGAGATCCATTATGATGCCCTTTTTTATCACTTGGCTCTTCCGGCGGCCTACCAGTTGCAAGGCCGGATCATAAACCTGCCATTCAATAGTTTTTCCTTTCTGCCACAAAACATGGAAATGTTGTATCTTTTCAGCCTCATAGTGAATAATGACTTGTTAGCTAGGTTGTTGCATTGGCTGATGGGAATAGGGGCAATGTTATCGGTCTATGTGTTAGGGCGCAGGTTTTTTTCCCTGCCGGTAGCTATGCTAGCGGCTACCTGCTTTTATCTCATTCCCCAGGTAGGAATGGAAAGCTGGACAGCAATGAATGACCTGGGTGTGGTCTTTTTTGTTATGCTTAGCTGGTTTTGTGTTCTTGAATGGTTAGCTCTGGAAAAATATTCCCCGTCATATTTCTACCTGGCCGCGGTTTTTACCGGATTTGCCCTGGGAATGAAATATACCGCTTTCCCCATAGTGGTTATTTCCTTATTATATTATTTACGGCAGAGTCGCCGGATTCCAGGACCGTTTTGGCAGAAGGTCAAACCAATCATTTGGTATGGCTTGATCATAGGATTATTCCTGTTACCCTGGCTGGCGAGGAATGTTGTTTTTTCCGGATCTGCTTTTGCCCCGTTTACATTAGCTAATTTTAAACTGGCAACCTATCTGGATGATTGCCAACATTTA
Source organism: bacterium (assembly GCA_028716025.1). The sequence continues at coordinate 4,226 of JAQUQP010000069.1, forward strand.
AATAATTATCATTTGCGGGAACTGTTATTAGGTCACTGGCAGGAGATCCTTAATGAAAGATCGCTCGATTCTCTGATCGGTCCGTTATTTTTAGTGGCCTTGCCGTTATTGGTGGTCCTGTTTAGTTTGAGTCGTCGCCAGCCAGCAATAAAAAAAGCCGGTCTTTTCTTGCTGGTTTATTATGTTTTATGGCGAAGTCAAACCAGTTCCTGGCGTTTCTTCCTGCCGGCTCTGCCGGTTTTTTGTTTATTGATCAGCAGCATCGTATATAGTATCAAAATTGATCCGTTCAGCAGAAAATTATTGTTAGGGATCTTTTTATTAATCTTTTATGGCAATCTTGGGATTTTAATCCTGGCTCTACAGCAAAAACAATCTCCTGCAGTGCTCTCGGGGGCAGAATCGCGGGAGACTTATTTAACCAACAGCCATATGTTTTATTCCTCTCCGTCTTTTGCCGCTATTTCTTTCCTTAATCAAAAAATATCTGCCGATACACTTGTGTTGTTTATAGGAGAAACTCGCAGCTATTATGCTCATTTTAGGGCTATTGCCAATACTGCTTTTGATCAGCCGACATTCCAGGTATATTTTAAGAATGCGACAACTGCCGGCGAATTGGCAAAAAAGCTTCAACAGGATGGTATTGGCTATATTCTGTTCAATGAGGGTGAACTGCAGCGTATGCAGGCCCAATACAAAATGTATGATTTTAGCCGGCAGGATATATTACTGCTGCAAGAGTTCTGGTCAAAGCATAGCCGCACCTTATATTATAAGGATGGGGTAGGGATTTACCAGGTCATTTAAATCATTTCCCTTGACAAATCTTTTTTTAGCGCTACTTTTATAGTATCCAATAAATTACAGGTGTTAGAAGCTTATGTGGAAAATAAAAAACGCGCTTTTTATTGTTTTTTTTATATTTTTTTGTACTGGTTGTACAAAAGCCCAGAAACTTGCCCAACTCTCGGAATTTGGTGAATTAAAAGGAACGGTAACTCCTGTTGTACAGGCTACGATCACGTTATATCAAGATGAAACAGAGATCCAACAAGTTAGTTCCGATCCCTCCAGTGGCAAATTCAATTTCCCCGAACTTACTCCGGGTTCTTACTCCATAATAGTAAACGCCTCTAATTATCAAAAAATGCATCAAGAGATCATTATTGTTCCAGACCAAAATAATGAAGTAGTTATAGCTCTGATCCCTAATTCGTCAGTAAAGCCGCCAGAAACACCACCGCCTATATCTCCCGATCCTGATACCAAAAAGCCGCCAATAACTTCTGAACATTATGCAGAATTAATCACTGATTTGGTTATAGAAAAAGACAGCTTTGATCAGGGTGAGAAAATCAAATTAACCGTAACCATGACTAATCCGAAAAACTATCCCATCACTATCGGTTTTTCATCCGGTATCTGGCGTCCTTTTTTTACCTTAACGGATACTAATAGTAACGAGATTTGGTTTTCACAGCACCATTTGGGGTTTATCTGTTTATGGGGAGAAGCTACTATAAATCCCGGCGAGACCTGGACACATACCGAGACTTGGGATGGAAGGGATAATTATGGCAATATTATTTCACCCGGCACATATTTTATTAAAGCCTTTGGATTAGATACGTATACTAAAAGTACCGGGAAAGAAATACATGTTTTACAAGCTGATCTTAGCGTTTTTACCGGGAAGATCAGGATTGAGTTTAAAGATGATGTTCCTATATCTGAAGCGCGCACTATATTAGAAAATCAAGGTCTATCAAATCTGGATTTTTCCTTGTTTGCGGATACAATTTTAAAATATGTGCATATTGTTGTTCCGGAAACTGAAAAAACGGCAATTATCCAGCGTCTTAAACAAAATTCTGATATAATTGATGCTTGTCCGATAAGCGACCGGGGGTAGAGTAATACCGTATAAAATCGTATAATTAAATAAATTACTAATTATTAATATGTTGACAAAGGGCAACTTTCCTGCTATATAATATGTAGACTGACTAATCTAATAACTGAATAGCAGCAAAATTAGTATTAGGAAGGTTTATATATGCGTAATACCGCATCGTATGGCTCATATATAGCTCTTCAAAATCGATAATAATTCTGATACCCGAGACCGCTTAACGGCTCTCGGGTCTTTTTGTCTATTAAGGGGAAACGATAAAAATGTTTTTATCCCGTTCCCAAATGCTCTCTAAAGAGTCTCTTGATCTGATCCTGGCCAACATGAATGAAGGCATCATGGTGGTTAATGAAAATTATCAGATCGAGTATATGAATAAACCCCTCCGGGCCAATTTCGGTAATCAGCTTGGGAAAAAATGTTATCAAACCATCAGCCACCAGAATTATCCCTGCCACCTCTGTCCCGTCCGTGAAATTATTAAAAAACACCACCGCTATTTTGATACTACGATCCGGGATAAACACGGTCAAGTTTACGAGATCGAGGCCTTCCCGATCCGGGACAGTGACGGCCGGAAGAAAGTTGTGGAAATAGTCCGGGATATTACCGAGAAATATAGTAATACGGCCAAATTGTTCGAGCAGGAACAGTTTCTGGCTAATATCTCCAGGTTTTCACGGGATGCCATCATTGCCGTTACCAGCCGGGGTAAGTTTTCTTTTTGGAATACCGGGGCGGAAGAACTATTCGGATATAAAACCAGGGAAATGATCGGCCAATCGGTCAGTAAATTGATGCTGCAGGGTAAATATAAACAGCTTAAGGCCCTGGGAGAGAAGATAATCAAGAAAGGCTCGATTAAGAATTACACGACCAAAGCAGTCACTAGAGAAGGGAAAACTGTACCCATTAGTATTACTGCCAGCGTGGTTAAAGACGCTAAACATAAGGTTCAGGGATTTTCAGCGATCTTTAGCGATATTACTGAGTTGCGCCGGTATGAAGAGGCTTTGCTCAAGGAACGGAATAAACTGGAAGATATATTTGAAGGCAGTGCCGATGGTATTGCCATTGTTGATCGGAAATACCGGGTCCAATATATCAATAAATTCATGCGGGAACAATATCCAGGCAAGATATTAGGCGGGCAATGCTACCAAGTTTTTAATTCCCGCGATAAAATTTGTCCCTGGTGCCCGGTGCAAAAAACTTTCCAGAACGGAAGGCCGACCATTGGCATCGCGGAAGATAAAATGGGTCGATTTATGGAAATTAAGACCTCGCCCATGAAGGATGCTTCAGGCCGGATCATAGCGGCTATAGAAATAGTCCGGGATGTTTCTAAGCGCATTAAATTGGAACGGGAGATCGCCCGCTATCAGCAAATGGTAGAAAATTCGTTTGACGGCATTATGATCATTGATCTGGACCGCGTCATCCAATATGTAAATCCAGCTATAGTAAGAATATTCGGGTATCAAAATGCGGCGGAACTGACCGGCAAGCATGATTCTATTTTTGGTAACGGTTCCCCCGGAAATAAAGAGGACCTGAGCAGCAAGATCACCGACATCGTCAACCAGAAAGGGCGTTGGATCGGCGAAGTTAGTACCCGAAAAAAGGACAGTTCCTTTATTAATATTATGCTGGCCATCAGCTTGATCAAGGATAAGAAAGGCATGCCTATCGGCCATGTCTGCATTATTCATGATATTACGAAGAGAAAACAACGCCAGGAGCAGATAGACTATCTCGCTAATATCGTCAGTCAATCCCAGGAGCCGATCTTTACCACTGATAATCAAGGCCGCATCGTTACTTATAATGTGGCTTTCCGCCAATTGATCGGTTACGGTGATGACGAATTGCGCGGGAAAGCCTTGTTATCATTGATCCCTCTTGGCGATAAACAAATGGGTATCACTATGAATGATGGCAAATGTATCGGCAGCGAAACCGAGGTCCTGGCCAAGAACGGTGAAAAGGTTCCCGCTAATTTATCCACCTTTATACTGAAAAACAGTGCCGGCCAGGTTATTGGCATGGCTGGATTTATTGAAGATATCAGGGAAAAGAAATTCTTACATGAACAATTGAGCCAGCATGAACGTCTAGCCGCTATCGGCAAACTGGCCGCCGGCCTGGCGCATGAGATCAATAATCCTTTACTGGGAATAATGGGTCTGGCGCAACTGTTGCAGCAGAACGAAACTATCAAAATGCTGGGTGGCAGGGAGTTAGCCCAGATTGAGCAGGAAATATTCAGGTGCGTGCGTATCATTGAGAATCTTACCTATTTTGCCCGGCCGCCGGAAACTGTAAAAATGAAATACAATATTAATACCCTGATCGATGAAGTACTGGTTAATATCCGGACCCAACCTACCCTTACTAATGTCAGCATTATTACTAAATACAACAGTTATCTGCCCAAGATCGCCATTGATTATGGACAAATGCACCAAGCCCTCAGCAATATACTCTTTAATGCCTGCCAGGCCAGCCAAGATGATCGGGGACAGGTAAAGATCACTACTGCTCTGGAAAAGGCGCATGACCAGAAATATATTAAAGTAAAAGTGGAAGATACGGGACGTGGGTTAGCCAAAGAAAAGATCGAACGGATATTTGATCCTTTTGCTGTCACGAATGAAGAAACGAATCAGGGTAACGGATTAAATCTTTCCGTTAGTTATAGTATCATCCAAGCGCATAAGGGAGTGATCGATGTAGAAAGCCAGCCTGGGGCTGGCTCGGTTTTCACGGTAAAAATACCGGTAGCTTAAGCGGGATTTTAAATAAATCTTGACAATAGGGGTATTATTTACTAAAATTACAGAGTAATAATTGAGATTAAAGGTATGTAAAGTATACTAAAGGAAGATATGTGTATTTTACATGATTTTAATCTGTCTCGCAAAGAAACTAATTATAAGGCTAATTGCTTAACGTTTTTGTTAAGTAATTAGCTTTTTTTATGGAGGGAATATGCGGATCAGAAGGATA
>JAQUQP010000070.1 GCA_028716025.1 bacterium
TGGGGGCGACCATGGTAGGTTATTATGCTATCGGTATTCTGGTCAGCAATCTCATCGGTTTGATCCCCGGCTCGATCGCGAGCGTACTTTATCCAAAGATGCTGGAGCGATTCGGGGCCACTGGTAATCCAACTACGTTAATGAGCTTATTAGATGGTCCGGTACGGGTAGTCGTAATGCTGATGAGCCTTTTGATCGGGGGATGTATTCTTATCTTGCCGCTGCTGATCAAGTTTTTTTTGCCGAAATATCTGCCATCTATCCCATTTCTGGGTATCCTGGTTTCCGCCGCTTTCTTCTTTGGAGCCGCCAGTGTCCCTGGTAATTTTATTATCGCTGTCAATAAGCAAAAACCATTGATCGCGATACAGGTAGCGGCGATCCTGCTGGCAGTGGCCATGGATTTTGTAGCGGTGCAAATGGGTTGGGGGCTTATCGGTGTTGCTTGGAGCACAGCTTGCGCTTATATGGTATATGGAGGCGGCTATATGTTCCTGGCTGCCTATTTTGCTTTTGAACGCCGGGCGGAAATGACGCGTTTTCTGGTTGACGTATATGCATTGTTCGCGGCCATGGTATTAGGTTTGGTCTTGGCTGTGACGCTGATCCCAGACGGCGAGGCTATCAGGGCGGCAATAGCTTTCACCACTTTACGGTCCCTCTTGTTTATCGCTATCCTATTGCCGGCGTTGTGGTGGTGTAACCGGGATGGTAAAGTAATGGCAGTGATACGTAATGAATTGGTTGCCTGTCCGAAACCATAGTTGGAGGATGTGTATACAATATGAAAGTAGTATTAACAAAGCCTTGGCTCCCAGTAAGACAGCGGATGATCATCACCTTACCTTTTGCTTCGTTGTATTTGGCGTCTTACTTAAAGAGACAACAACCTGACCTTGAAGTTAAAATAGCTGATCCGGATATTGACACTCTTAACGATGAAAACAGGTTTTACCGTCAGATCGTGGAAATGAAGCCGGAGGTGATCGGCGTAACGATATTTTCTCACACTGTCCTGGCTATACAGCGGATATTCTCGGATTTAAAAAAGTCGTTGCCTGGTACGATATTTATCGGCGGTGGGCCGCATATCAATAGTGTGGGGAAGAATGCTTTTAAGGAACTCCCGAATTTCGATTATTTTATTCGCGGTGAAGGAGAGCTTGGGTTTAATGACCTCTGCTTAGCTCTTAAAAGGTCCAGTAGTGATCTTAGCGCTATTAATGGTTTGGTTTACCGGGAAAATGGCGTCATTATAGAGAATAAAAGCGAATTTTGCCAAAATATAGACCTCTTTGACCCGCTTGATTATTCTTTAATTGACCCGGCGCGTTATTTGACGGGTAGTCCTACTGGATTGTTTCATAAAGGGCGCAAAGTAATGCAGATAATTACTACGAGAGGCTGTCCTTTTTTATGTACCTATTGCGCGGCTCCGGTTAATACGGGCCGCATAGTCAGGAAGCGTTCAACGTCGAATATCCTTAATGAGATAGTTAATTTAAGAAAATTCGGGGTTGACGAAGTTCACCTTATGGATGACAATTTTACCTTTAGCAAGGACCACGTTATTTCTTTATGCCAGGCGCTTATTGAGCATGGGATCAAAATGCCTTTCGCCCTGCCAAACGGCGTCAGGTTGGATAAACTTGATGAAGAAATGCTGGCTTATATGAAAAAAGCCGGGTTTTATCATATTGGCTCGGGTATTGAAGTGGGATCGGAAGAATCGCTGAAAAAGATAAAAAAGAATTTGCGACTGGATGTGATCAAAGAAAAAGTAAATATGATCAAAAAATATGGCTTCGGCACTACCGGGTTTTTTATGATGGGATTCCCCTTTGAAACGCGGGAAGATATTGAAGATACCGTAAATATGCCGGAAAAGCTGGGTCTTGACCTGGCATCGTTTGGCAATTTTACGCCTTTGCCAGGCACCGAGATTTATTCCGACCTGGTTAAAGCGGGGGAAATTGAGGAGGGCTATTTACCTTCTTTCCCGTCAGGAAAGGTTACCTATTCGCCGCGCGGCATTTCCAAGGAACAACTGGCCGCGCTGCAAAAGAATGCCGTGTTAAAATATTACTTGAAACCCAGGATGTTATTTTTTATCATCAAAAGACTGCATTTCAATGATATTAAATATGTTATACGAAGATTGTACCAAATCATTTTTAGGCCTGAGATAGCCTCATGAAAATTGCCTTGATTAATCCGCCTTCATTATATGTTTATGGCAAGATCAGGTCTGGTAATTATTGCAGTTTCCCACTGGGCCTGGGCTATATAGCGTCCTATGTCCGGCAGGCCGGACATACGGTGCGCTTGTTTGATCCGGAACCATCCCAAATACCCCTGGAAAATGTATTAGATCAATTGGCGGAATATTCTCCTGACATCGTTGGTATTACTTCCGTGACTTCCAACTTCATGCTGGCTAGGCAGATCGCTATCGATGTAAAAAAACGGCTAGGATGCAGAGTGATCATGGGTGGCCCGCATGTTAATGCCCTGCCGAAATCAACCCTGCAAAGCACACCGGCCATTGACGCAGTGATCATGGGAGAAGGAGAGATACCCACGCTGGCACTGGCCAATTACTTTGATGCCCATGGTGATGTTGATTTTCGCCAGGTTCCTGGTGCCGCGTTTATTAAGGATGGTAAATACTGGGAGAATCCCCGGGCAGAACTGATTATTGACCTGGATTCTTTACCTTATCCGGCCCGTGATCTGGTAGATATTAATTTATACCAGTTAAATCCCCATTTCCAGAGGGGGAAAAAAAGCGCAACGATCCTTTCCAGCCGGGGTTGTCCCTCGCAGTGCACTTTTTGCGCCAATCTTTGCTTGGGCCGGAAATTCCGAGCTCACAGCCCGGAGCGCCTGGTCGGGGAGATGGCACATCTGGTGGAAAAGTATGGTATCCGTCATTTCCATATTGTGGATGATTGCTTCACTGCTAATCCGGGGCGGGTGTCGGAAATTTGTGATTTATTACTGGCTAAACGTTTAAAAGTTACCTGGTTCATTTTTGGACGCGTTAATACGCTTCGTGATGAATCCTTGCTCCGGAAGATGAAGCAGGCCGGCTGTGTTTGTATAGTCCTAGGGATCGAAACAGGAGACCAACGGATCAGTGACCTGATGAAAAAGGGGACTACTATCGAAATGGCCGAACAATGCTGTCGCTTACTGCGCAAAAACCGGATCACCTATATCAATTCATTTATTATCGGGAACGAGGGTGACACTGAGGAAACAGTTAAGGCTACCGTGGCTTTAGCCAAGAAATTAAAGTCTGCCTTAGCCGGGATCAATATGATGATCCCGTTCCCGGGAACAGCTATCTTCCAGAAATATTTTAAAGATTTCGATAATCCGGACACGAACTGGGATAACTGGTGTGCTATAGGGCCGGATTTGCCATATGAACCGAGGCAGACAGCGTTATCAAAAAGTGATGTGCTCCGTTTGACCGCCTGGGCGTACCGTCAGTATTACTTAAACTTTTTCCAGCTTTTGCGCATTCTGGCTTTTGCCCGTAATCTGGCAGTGCTGAAGTCTTATATCAAGGCAGCTGTAAGCCTGCTCCGGCAGGTACAAGTGTGGACACTGAAAAGCAGGCAGGAAGAAAAGGATAACTAATGACTATTCCCGGATCTTTTGAGCAAGTGCCATGTAATCTTTGCGGTAAAGACGATTACCGCGTACGTGTCAAGCCGACGAATGAGAATTATGACCCGCAAAAAGTATTTTCCGCGTCCGGGGGGATAATGGGCACGCAACAGATCGTCCGCTGTCTCCACTGTGGCTTGATGTATGTTAATCCGCGGGTCAAGGCAGACCAGGTACTCAGCGCTTACGGTGAGGCGGTGGATGAACTGTATCTATCCCAGGCAGAAGGACGAAAGCAGACTTTCGCGCGGTCTTTCAAGCTGATCGAGCGTTACGCCAAAGCGCCGGGGAAAATACTTGATGTCGGCGCAGCGGGTGGATTTTTTCTTCAGGTAGCGAAAGAAAAAGGTTGGGACCCTTATGGCGTTGAGCCCAGCCGCTGGATGGCAGAGTGGGGTAATAGCCAGTTTAGCGTGAATATCAAACCTGGCGTTTTGAAGGACGCGAAATACCCTGACAATTTTTTTGATGTTATTACGATGTGGGATGTGCTGGAGCATACGTCTGATCCGCTGGCTGAACTGGCGGAGGCGCGGCGCGTCTTGAAGCCAGGCGGTATCATCATTATCAATTTCCCGGATGTAGGCAGCTGGCCGGCGAAGCTCGCCGGCAGCCACTGGTGGTTTTTCTTATCCGTACACCTCTATTATTTCACCTCCGCCACTCTGGGTAACATGCTGACTAAAAACGGTTTTACGACCTTGGCTTTCCGTCAACATTGGCAGCAATTGAATCTGGAACATCTGACGAAAATGGTGGGATTGTATAGCAAATCTGTGTCGGAAATGGGATTGCGGATCATCCGGGCTTTGCATCTGACCCAGTGGCAGATCCCGTATTATGCCGGACAGACCAATGTCATTGCCCGCAAGACCTGATGAAATGATGAGGAGATAAATATAGTGAAACAAGTGATCATACTTGGTGGCGGTATAACTGGTTTAAGCGCCGGGTGGAAACTGGCTGAAGCTGGTTATCGCGTCAAGGTAATTGAAGGGAATTCATACCTGGGAGGGATGGCCGCGACCTTCAGGTATAAGGACTATTATCTGGATTATGGCCCGCATAAGATCTTTACGGTATTAGAGCCGGTCAAGGAGGAAATCCGCGGGCTATTTGCCGATCAGCCATTACTGACGATTAAAAAGAAAAGCCGCATCCGGCTGCGCGGTAAATATCTCAACTACCCCCTGGGTATGGTCGATGTATTTTTAGCTTTAGGACTGGTTACCGGCGTACGTTGCGCGGGAAGCTATGCTTTTTCCATCTTAAAACGCAGTTTGGGATTAAAAAGCGAAGCATCATATGAAGACTGGGTAGTAGCCCGTTATGGACGCGCGATTTATAGTTTGGTGCTTGGGCCATACGCCGGGAAAATATGGGGAGATCCGCGCTGCCTGTCACAGGAATTGGCCGCCTCGCGAATAGCGTCTCCCAGCCTGATCGAAATGATCAAACAGATGATCTTTGGCCGGAGCAGGCAGTCACCGGTGATCAGTGCTGATGAGTTTTATTACCCGCGTGGCGGAGCGATAGAGATCAGTGAGCGGATGGCGGCCCGTATCCGTTCCCATCAAGGTGAGATCAAACTGGAAACTAAAGTGCAGCGGTTAGCGCTAGGGAATGAGGAACGGATCGATAAGATCATTTACGCGGATGGCCGCGAAGAAGTGCTGGATCCATCCGCTATAGTAATTAATACCTTGCCTCTAGCCAGTGTAATGGCTCTGCTGGGCCCGGATCTCAGCGAGCAGGAGCTTGCTGTTTGCCGCCGGCTGAAAACCCAGAAACTCATTCTCCTATATGTGGTCCTGAAAAAAGATCGTTTCATGGATGATAATTGGCTGTTTTTCCCAGAATCCCGTTTCCGGTTCAACCGGGTGTTTGAGCAGAAAGCGTTCAATCCCGCTATGGTGCCGCCGGGACGAACCGTCTTATGCGCTGAAATTACCTGCGGCGCAGATGATCCGCTCTGGACAGCAGCAGATAAAGAATTATTCGCCGCAGTGGAACCGCAATTCAAAGAAGCAGGCCTTTTAGCCGGGGAACAAGTACTTGAATATTTCACGCGGCGCATAGCCACGGCATATCCGGTTTATGAGATCGGCTATCAGGACCATTTAGCCGCGATCATGGCCGTGTTGGACCGTGTTACTAACTTATATTCTGTGGGTCGCCAAGGCGGCTTTAGTTATACCGGGATGGCTGACTGCATGGATATCGGATTTTCCCTGACCAAATATATTATCGGTCATGATCAAAAGAACAGCGATTGGACTGAGTACCGGAAAAAGTTTTATAATTATGTGGTTGTTGACTGATGAAAATTACCCTGATCTCTCCACGTCTAGCGATCCAAAAAGGTGACTTTTTTGGATCCGGTGTCTTATACTGGCCACTGGAATTAGCGGTGCTGGCTGCTTTTTTACGCCAGGAAGGTGACTCTGTCGAGGTTATTGACCTGTTGGGGATGGCTCCGTTCACGTTGGAAGATCGTGGTGACCATTATCTGCAGGGAAAAGCTTTTCACGATTGCCGTTTATCCTCTGAAGTGTTACAAAGTGAAGTATTTATTATTTATGCACTCTCATATATGTCTCATCAGGAAGTTCTTTCTATCGCCGGGGAGATACGGCATATAAAAGACGATGCCCACATAGCAATTTTGGAGAATGCGCAAGCAGTGACTGCCTATTCCCTGGATACCGTATCTGAGGAAATGTTCCGGAGCGGGGTGGATCTCTTATTGTGCGGTGAAGTATATTGGAATTGGCGCGATATCCGCTCATATCTTGAACACCCGGATTCCATTCCAGTCCCGGGCAATGTCCTGACTCTGGAAACATCTCCCGGCCGGGTGGTTCAGCGGATCATAAACCAGCATCCTAGTTATCCTGTTCCTGCCTGGGATTTATTCCCCTTGAGCAGTTACTGGTCATTGCCTTATTCTCATGGTCCTAAAACCGCTAAATATCTACCGCTTTTGACTTCCCGTGGTTGTCCATTCCCATGTGATTTTTGCGTTTCTCCAGCCATGAACCAATCCAAGTGGAGAGGACGCTCTCCTGATGAAATTGTGTCTGAGATGATCGCTTTACGGGATAAATTTGGCGTCAGGCATTTTCAGGTAGAAGATCTTAATCCAACAGTAGATAGCGCTCGTTGGCTGGAGATCTGCCGGGAGTTGATCGCGAAAAATGCCGGTATATTCTATTATTTTGTCAGTGGGACCAAAGCTGAGACCATCCGGGTGGAAGATATCCCTCTTTACGCGCAAGCCGGCTGCCGCTATCTTTCTATCAGCCCGGAAAGCGGCAATCCGGAAGTTTTGAAGATCATCGGCAAATCTTTTGACTATGAACATGGGATCAAACTGGTCCGTGCCTGCCATCAACACGGGATTTACACCCAGGCTTGCCTCCTGGTAGGGCATCCTGCCGAAGCAGGTAACCAGGGATGGCAATTATCAGGTGATTATATCCGGCGACTGGTTAATGCCGGCTTGGATGAGGTCGGTATATTCATTGTAGCTGCTTTACCAGGCAGCCGGCTCGCCCTGGAAGGGAAAGTTGATTTTGTTTCCAGGCAGGCATTGGTAAGTTTCAGTCCGAAAGGTCGTTCCGGCTGGGAGAAGCTTGATTACCAACGCCGGCAGTTGATCCGTATCTTTCTCTGGGAAAAATTGAAACAGGGTACCGCTATATGGATCCAGGGTATACGCGCTTTACTGGGGATCCCGCGGACTAAGATGGAAAATTTACCGCGCAGGATAATATGGATGTATGGATTACTGTTAAAAAATTACCTGCAGAAAATTATCAGGAAAGGAAACCTTTAAATAATGAGTAGACGATATTTCAAGATCATCGCCGGCCTGTGTGTCCTTCTCCTGGTTACTGCGATAGCTGTCGGGATAAGTCAATGGCGAAAATACCAGCGTTGTAAGATCGGCACTGGGGAGGTCTTTCAGGTTCTTTTACCCGCTCATCCAAGATCTAAACCAGGCTTACAAGCTATTATGGTCAACCTGTCAAATCCTGGTAAAACAGCGGTGGAGGTTATATTCCGTCTGCGCCGCTCTGCCTTAGGCTGGATCGGGAAAACTTATGCCTGGGATTGGGAATCACCGTCCGGGACATTAGCGGATAAGAGCTGGATCGATCAAAGCATGTATATTCAGCAAAATGGCAGCGTAGTTTCCTGGGATGTGGAAATGAGCAAGGCGTCAGCCATGCGTTTAAAGATCTGGCGTGATCTGGGAGATCGCTGGATAGTCACAGCGCAATCAGAACTGGTTGAGGCGAAAGCAGGCCGGAATCATTTTATACTGGATCCGCCCTTAGCGGTTTATCAAGGTAGCGTGATCGGATTTTATTCAACGGCCGGTGGTATCAGTCTAAATTCAACGTCAGGTTTCAATTTCTCAATTGAACAACCTCTCAAGGCTTCACCGACTAATTACTATTCCTCATCTTATCGCGAAAAAGAATATATTATATCAGGCGACGCGAAAGTAGCGCTGAAAACCGCGGCAGTTTCCGCGCCTCATCCTGGGTTCGCTTATCAGGTTGAATTATCTCCAGATGTTATGACTGACGTGGTTGGTTCTATTGAAGGGCCGGCAGTGGGAGGGGGCGGAACACTGGCTCTTACTGTTATTGATCTGGAAAAGAGTGTGCCGCGGAGCGGATCTCTCCAGGCCTGGGAAGCTGTTAGCAAATCATCAGGACAAGCCCGCTTGAAAATATGGCGGCGTGAAGGAATAATATGGCGGGTTGTGGCAGAATCACCTTTGCAACGTGTCAAGGCGGGACTGAACCATTTTTCACTGGATCCGCCTCTGCTAGTTCAGCAAAACGATTATCTGGGTTTTTATACAGACCAGGGGGCGGGAGAATTTACCGTACCAGCTGGATCAGGTTCTGTAAAAAATCAGGGCAAGCTTTATGCGGCTGGAAATGATATCCGCGGACCAATAGCAGAATCAGGAATGACTCGCGATACCTGGGGCAATTATATGTTCAGGGCTATTCTTAGTCCTGCGGCGCCAGCCGGGGATATCATGGTTAAGGCGCAAATTAAGCCTGGCCGGTTTACTTATCGTTTTGCACTTCCTGATCAAGTTTATGCCCTTGGTGAACAGGTAGAATTATCCCTGGCCGCCGGGGGTAACGATCCCGTATATTTATATTCCAGTTTCCTCAATATCCTTAAAAGTGGCAATCCTGCGGTTGGTCTCAATTACGGCAGTAAATCCACAGTTTCCTCTGCTCAGGTGGTTCCTGATGTTTCCAAATGGCCACTTGGTGATCTTTTCTTGCTGGCCATAAGTATTATAGGATTATATAATATGCGCCGCAGTTTGTCCGGCAGGGGGCCATTATTATTGATGGGTCTGGTGCCGATCGTGGCCTTAATAGTATGGCGCCGGTTGATCCCGGC
>JAQUQP010000071.1 GCA_028716025.1 bacterium
TACGGCTACTCCCCGCGGATTATAAAATTGTCCGTCTGCAGAACCTGCGCCTCCCCAGGTCAATTGGAATTCTCCGGCAGAATTTAATTTCTGGATGCGGTGGCTGCTGATATCTGTCACATACATATTGCCTGATGTGTCCAAGGCTATGCCGCGCGGGGCTAAAAATTGTCCATTACTAATGCCATTAGAGCCCCAGGTAGCAATAAAAGTCCCATTACTATCGAATTTTTGTATTCTCCGCCCGCTGCTGTCTACAACGAAAATATTACTATCCTTATCTACGGTAATCCCGGTAGGATTATTAAATTGCCCGTAGCCAGTACCAGAAGTCCCCCAAGTACTTATAAACTTGCCGCTATTGTCAAATTTTTGGATACGATTGTTTCCGCTATCAGCGATATAGATATTGCCAGCCTGATCTGCGGCGATGCCGCCAGGTTCATTTAGCTTACCGTTAGTTGAACCTTGTCCGCCCCAAACCGTTAGATATTTAGCGTTTTGATCAAATTTGTTAACCCGGTGATTACCATCAACTACGAATATGTTTCCCGTGCTATCCACGGCCAAAGCTTTAGGAAAACTAAAATTCCCGTTACCAGTACCTTCAGTGCCCCAGCTTTTAATAAAAACATAGTTTTGGTCGAACTCCTGTATACGGTGGTTATTGGTATCGGCAATATATATATTACCGTTTGAGTCCATGGTAATTCCCAGAGGATTACTGAATTTACCCGTAGTAGAACCGCTGCTGCCAAAGGCACTAATAAATTTGCCTGCGGCATCAAATTTCTGAAGGCGGTTATTCCCCGAGTCAATTACCAGTATCTCTCCGGCACTATTGACTATGATTCCGTTAGGCTTATTAAAAATTCCTTCATTTGGCCCGGTTACCCCGTGCATACTGAGATAAACTCCGTTACTATTGAAGACCTGAACCCGCTGATTGCCGGATTCAAGGACATAGATATTGTCTTGACTATCCACCGCTAGATCAGTGGGCGCCAAAAACTGCCCACTGCCGCTGCCTGACGTTCCCCAATGGGCGATAAAATTACCCTGGCTGTCTAACTTATTTACACCGGTAGTATCTGTTACGTATATATTGCCCTGGCTATCTATCACCGCGCTATCGGGTGACATGAATAATCCTTCAGCTTTTGCTTTGAGGCCCCAGGAAGTATCTAATTGGCCGGAAGAATTATATTTTTGTATCCGGGATTTTCCCTTATCAGCTACGAAAACATCACCAGCTGAATCAGTCACTATATCAGCTGGTTGTTCCATATAATTAAGCTGGTACTGCCAGCTTTTTTCAAGCTTATATCCGCCTTCGGCTAAAACAGTTTTAGGAATGATGGACAGATAGGATATCCATAAAAAAAGCAGAATTAAAGGTTGAAAATACATAGCCTTATTTTGACGAGGCAGATGTCGATCCATGGCTTTGCTCCGATCAGTATTATTGTTTATATAAAAATAACATAAAAAATGATTTTGTCAAGCCTTAGAGTCTTTCAATGGCGTATTCCCTTTGGCCTAAATCAAGCCATTCTGCGTGGCGCAGCTGATCGCTCCAGTCAATAGAAGGCCACACTTTCTTGAAAAGGTCCCGCCCCGCTGCCTGATTTACCAGATCAGCACTGGCCTGATCGATGCTGACCGGATCAAGAGAAGCGACTATGCCAATATCAGCAATGAGTGGTTTATCTTTTGGCTGGGATGGGTAACAATCACAATAAGCAGTAATATAATTAAGGAAATTCACGTAGAGACATTTATTTTTTTTGTTAGCTAATGCCCCGGCGGCATATTCAACAATTTTTTCCTGAACCGCGGTGTAGGTCTCATTCCAGGTGATCTGCACGGCATGAAAAGAACAGGATAATATGCAATCACCGCAACCGATACATTTTCTTGGGTCGATAACCGCTTTTTTATTTACCAGGCTAATAGCCTGTACCGGGCACCATTTGAAGCAAACACGGCAGCCAGTGCATTTTCCCGGATCTATATCCGGCAGAATACTATTATGCATTTCATATTTGCCAGCTTTAGCTCCGCATCCCATACCCAGGTTTTTTAGCGCTCCGCCAAAACCGCTCAGTTCATGACCTTTGAAATGCGAGAGGCATACCATGCTGTCGGCATAATATATATCCTGGGCGATCTTGACGCTGGAAAAGTGCTTTCCTTTCACAGCTACATTCTGGTAGCTATTGCCGCGCAAGCCATCAGCGATGATCACCGGCGCTCCACAGGCTTTAATGGTAAATCCATGTTCAGCTGCTACCAGGCTATGATTTACCGCATCCGACCTTTTACCTTTATAGATCGTAGAAGCATCAGTGAGGAACGGTTTCGCCTGTTGCTTTTTCACCAGATCAACAATAGGTTTGATTACCTGCGGCTTGATATAGCCAATATTTCCCTGTTCTCCAAAATGAATCTTAATAGCCGTAAAGTCATCCTTATGGATCACGCCCGCAAGACCGCTTTTTAGCACTAGTTCGCCTAGTTTAGAAATATCATTGATCGCAATAAAAAATACTTTAGACATTTATTTTTTACCTTTCTTAAGTACGTTAAGAAAGACATTCACAATCTGGGGATCAAATTGCGTGCCAGCTTCTTTTTTGATTATCTGGATCGCTTCGTTCTTTTTAAAAGCCTTGCGGTACGGCCGGTTGGAAGTAAGGGCCTGGTATACATCTGCCAAAGCGATGATCCTGGCCCCGACAGGTATATCTTCTCCTTTTAATCCTGAGGGATATCCTTTTCCATCCCACCGTTCATGGTGATGAACAATGTAAGGCAGGAGTCCGTGCAGTAATTGGATCGGCCTGATAATATCCGCACCGATCAGCGGATGCTTTTTTATCTCATTAAATTCTCTACCGGTAAGTTTAGCCGGCTTCAGCAGTATTTTCTCGCTGATACCGATCTTTCCCAGATCATGTAGGATAGAAGCTTGTTTGATGAGTAAAATATCTTCTTTGGGCAGTTTTAAGGCTTTGGCTATATCCGTGGCAAAGTTCACCGTTTCTTCCACATGTTCTCCGGTATAATGGTCTTTTAGTTCAATGGTCCGGGCAAAGGCAAAAATAGCTTCGATCAGGCTTTGATTGGCCCGTTTATTCATGCGATCCATTTTTTCTTTTAAGTATTTTAGCGTTGGCCCTCTCTTCCCGATACTTTCCTTCGTAAGGTGGCTGGTATCCAGAGATGAATATACGCGGTTACCGCCAAATTCTTTGGCTTTGCTCAGGATATGATCGGCTTTTTCCAGGAAATCAGCAGCTCTGAGCATCCTTTCTTCGGGGAATGAGACCACGGCAATACTCAGTTTTAATTTAACTTTTTGTTTTTTGTTGCCGAACGCAGTTTCATTGACCTTATCCAGCAACCGTTGTCCCAGATCAATTGCTGATAAGCGGTCCAGGCCAGGAGCGATGATAATAAACTCCTCACCGCCGAAACGGACAACCGGATTGTAATGACGGATCCCATGTTTGAGCAAGGTCGCCAGCTGCTTTAAGACCAGATCCCCGAAGCTGTGGCCATAGACATCATTTATCGACTTAAAATAATCAATATCGATCATGATCAGGGATAAAGAATGATGTTCTCGCCTGGCCCGGTCAAACTCCAGATCGATATTTTCAGTAAAATACCGGTGATTAAAAAGCCCGGTTTGTGAATCCATTAATGATAGTTGTTTGAGTTTTTTATTAATCGCGAGGATCTCGTTGCTAAGTTTTATTAATTCCTGTTCCTTGGTCTTCTGCTCTGTTATATTGCGGATCACGGTCACTATTTTGTTTACTTTTCCCTCTTCAACGATCGGTATTTTGGTAGTCTGGGTATAAAACATTTCCTTATTTATTAACGTTCCTTCTTCCGTAGTTAATACTCTGTTCTGCGCAAGAACATGCTCATACTCTTTTAAGATCGTATCAGGCAAGAAAGAAAACGCTTCAAAGACTGTTTTTCCGATAATATCAGAGGCTATGCCCAGTTCCTTGTTCATTTTTAAGAAAGCTTGGTTGATCAGCATGATGTGCAGATCCCGGTCAACTACGTGTATAGCTTCCGGCATGGCTTCTATTGTAGTGCGGTATTTTTTATCGGATTCAGCAACTACCTGGGCAATCTCTTTCTGCTTGGTGATATCAGTGACCAAAGCGAGGATAGCAGCCGATCCCTGGTAATCAATGATCTTCGTAGAGATAATGGTATTAAGTTTATGACCGGATTTATTTTTCAGCACATATTCAATATTTGGCAGGTCAATACCTTTTAGATACTTTTCCAAAGCTGCCTTAGCTTGCCAGTGGGACTCAGGAGAAACTAAAGACATACAATTGAAATCCGGGGAATAAAGTTCCTGCCGAGTGTATCCCATAATTTCTTCAGCTTTCCTATTAGTGTATACTATGCGGTCATTTTTATAGATAAAGATCATATTCGGTGATTCGTCAGCCAGGCTCCTGAATTTCTTTTCAGACTCTTTGAGCGCTTGTTCTGCTTTCTTCTGGGCAGAAATATCCCGGATAGACTCAATAGCGCCGACAAACACACCATTTTCATCATATAAAGGAGACGCTTTAATACTGAGATGTGCTCCTTCCCCATGATTCAATTTAGACGCAAAAACTTCTGCATATAAGGTATTCCCGTCCCGTTTGAAATTCTGATAGCTGTCTTCGATCAGGGAATCATGCAGATCAATAAGGTTGACCAGTATCGGTTTTCTTTCCCCGTAAAAAGGCATGGCATAAGCGTAATCGCCTTGGCCGATGATCTCTGCTTTAGTGATCCCGGTGAGTTTCTCGATAGCCAGGTTCCAGGCGATCACTTTTTTTTCATAATTTATGACAAAAACAGGATCAGGGAAAAACTCAACTATTTTTTCCATCAGGGAAAGATGGCTATTGTGATGTTGGTCCATTTTTGGATTATCCATAGATCCTGTTATTAGGGAAGTATAGTTATGGAATTAATACGCACATCTTTTAGCGGCCGGTCTCTTTTATCGCGGGGACTCTGGGCTATTTTCCCGACTATATCCATACCGGCCGTGACCTTGCCGAATGGGATAAAGCCATACTGGTCGAGGCCCAGATTATCGTTCAGGTTAATAAAGAATTGGGCGTCAGACTGAGAGTTGATCGGTACATTACGGGAAGCGGAAGCCATAGATATGGTGCCTTTAATATTTGATAATTTTCTTGGTTCAACACCCATGATACCGCCGCCGGTACCATCGTTAGATGGATCGTTATCTTTGGAGAGCGGATCCCCTCCCTGGATAACAAAACCCGGGATCACCCGGTGAAAATTGGTCCCGTCAAAAGCCTTGGATTTTGCCTGTTGTATAAAATTAGCTACTGTTTTTGGTGCTTTTCCTGGTTGGAGTTCAATAGTCACTTTCCCCAGGTCTGTCATCACTATAGCGGTAACTGTGTTCTTTTCTTTCGCTTCCGCATCGGTCAAAAGGATCCCTCCTAGAATTGTTATTATTATCACGCTCAGTAACTTGTTCTTAATCATTTTTCTCTCCTTACTACGTGTTTAAAACAAAAATCAAGATGTTCCCTTGGTACTTTTTTCGTGAACAAACTTACCACAATAGCTGTCAAGAAAGAGATCGGTAGCCAGATGACAATAGGGTCAACTACGGTCCAGGGATATTTAGCCAGGGTAGGAACATTGAAAATAAATTTGCACAATCCCAGGGCCTCTGATTCCTTGGCATGAACGAACAAAAGCCAGAGGGTATTTCCAAAAAAACCTACCAGCATGCTGGCAATAGCTCCGGCTTTGGTCATTTCTTTGATAAAACATGCGCCAATATAGGTTGGTAAAAACACACAAGCGCATAAACCCATGAAAATAGCTGTAGCTATGGCGATAATATTGCCGGGTAAATTATAGCTGAGAATGACAGTTAATATTACGCCGATCAGTATACCTGCTTTGGTCAACAGCATGGTGTATTTTGTTTTTTTGCCTTCCCAGATCCCTTTCTCGAAGAAATCCCGGCCGATGGCCGTGCCTAACGTATGGAATTGACCGCTGGATGTAGACATGGCTGCTGAAAGTAAGGTCAGCATGAATAAATACACGAACCATACCGGAAAAGTACTGTTAATATAGGTAGGAATAATCGAATCAATATTCCCTTTAGCCACAACCAGTGATATTTTCCCGAATGCAGGATTATTCACAAAATAAACATTGGACAGGGCTCCGACTACGAAAGCTACGCCGGTCATCATCAGGATAAAAATACCTCCGATAGTTACCGCCCGATTAAGTTCCTTATTGCTCTTTACGGTCATGAAACGCACTGCTAATTGTGGTTGCGCGAGAACACCAATGCCTACTCCCATGACGATAGTAGAGACCAGGGACCACCAGAGAGGCGAACCTAACTGTGGCATTCGCGTCCATCCTTGATGCCCTTGTTCAACTAGTTTAGCCGGTACCAAATTGCTGATATTAGTAAGGGTCTGGTGGGCAGTAGAGATGCCGCCTAATTTAATATATGTGATTATTATCAGAATGGACATGCCAACGAACATTATCCCGCCTTGCAAAGCGTCAGTATACATAACCCCCTTTAAGCCGCCAGCCAGCACATAAGCGCAAATGATGAGCGTATAGATCAGGATAGCTACATTAAAATTTACCTGCGGTGCGAAAGTAGTTTCAATGAACCTGGCGGCCCCGATCAACACAGCCGCTGAATACAATGGCATGAATAGGAAGATGATCAGACCGCTGAACCACTGGATAAATCTTGACTGGAAACGCAAACCCAGAAGCTCAGGGAATGTATGGGCATCCAGATTATGCCCTATTTTCCGTGTCTTTTTGCCAAAGACAATAAAAGCGATAATTATGCCCACAGATATATTCAGGAAAGTGAGCCACAACAGGCCCATCCCGTAGAGAGCAGCTGCACCGCCAAAACCGACAATCGCTGAGGTGCTGATAAAAGTTGCGCCGTAAGACAGGGACATTACAAAAGGATGAGTGTCACGGCCAGCCACCAGGTAATCCAGGGTGCTTTTGGTTTTCCGGTACCCATACCAACCCAAATACGCGATAACAAATAGGTACAGGACAACAACAATAGTAAGTATTAGGATATTGTTCATAATGTCTCCTCTACTTTTTTCTCGTCTTCTACCCATTTCTTATCTTCAGGAAAGACCTCTTCATCTCCTTTATTCCAGTTAACTATGCCATAGAGCAAACTAAAAAACGCGCTGAGGATGCACAGCAGGTAAACCGACCAAATGACTGGGTCATCAAATCCCAATATCGTCATTGATATCACCCCCTCATAAAATAATATTTATGACTATTGACTAGGCAGGGCATATGATAAGCCATAGCCATAAGTAAATAAAGGATCATAACCCGCGGCACCATAATTAAGCGGGAGTTGGTTTATGCTCTTCGGCCAGGAAAAGGACAATTTTCCCTTGAAATAGTAATCACCGAATAGGACATCGGCTACTCCCTGTCCTTCTGTTCCCGGCAACCAGGCAGCCACAAAAGCATCGGCATTATCCAGTACTGTATCCAGGATCATAGGACGTCCTGAAACCAGAACAACAATTACCGGTACACCCGCGCTTTTTACATTATTCACCGCGGCAATATCGGTAGCAGACAAGGCCAGGTCGGCACTATCTCCCACTCCCTCCGCATATGGTGTTTCACCTATCACAACAATGCCCACATCCGCCCCGGCGGCTCCAGTTCCATCCTGGGAATAAGTGACCGTCGTAGTTGCGGAAACAGTGTTTTTAATACCTTGCAGAATAGTTGTCCCGGTAGTAATAGCACCACTATCTCCCTGCCAAGTGATAGTCCAGCCGCCGCACTGGTTCCCAATATCATCCGCATTCTTTCCCGCGACGATAATTTTGGTTAAATTCTTGGATAAAGGTAGCCTGGATAAATTATTCTTTAATAATACCAGCGATTCCCGGACACATTGACGTGCAATATCGCGATGAGCGCTGGAACCTATGCCGGAAAGATAATTCCGGTCTTCAAAATAATTATCAAATAATCCAAGTTCATATTTTACTTTAAGTATTCGTCGGACAGCGTCATCAATACGCGATTCGGATATTATCCCTTGCTGTACCAGTTCTTTTAAAGTGGTTATAAAGGTAGTATATCCACCGGACATCATGATCATGTCTAATCCGGCGTTGACGGAAGTGGCGATCTGGTTGGAAAGAGGCCCGGTTAGCTGGTTAATTGCATCCCAATCGGAAACGATAAATCCTTTAAATCCCAATTCATTCTTCAGTACATCAGTAAGCAGATACTGTGAGCGGTGCATTTTTATCCCATTCCAGCTGCTGTATGAAACCATGACCGTTTTTACGCCTGACGCGATCGCGTCCACATAACCAGGCAGGTGTATCGCTCTCAAAGAGGCTTCGTCCAGAACTGCGTCTCCCTGATCAAAGCCCTGGTTAGTACCGCCATCTCCTACGTAATGTTTAGCACAGGCAACTACTCCGGGCCTCTTACTAAGGTCAGTCCCTTGCAAGCCTTTGACATGGGCAGCGCCTAATTTCTTAACTAATTCCGGTGTTTCTCCAAAGCTCTCATAAGTCCTGCCCCAACGTATGTCCCTGGCTACAGCTATGCAGGGAGCATAAGCCCAGTTCATGCCAGTGCCGGTCATCTCTTCAGCCGTGACCTGTGCCGCCTGTTCTACCAGTGTTTCATTATTTGTGCATCCTAAACCTATATTATGCGGAAAAATAACCGCTCCATAAACATTGCTATGTCCATGTACCGCGTCAATGCCGTATAATATCGGAATAGCCAGCCTGGTTTGGGTAGCGTAGGTTTGGTATAAATTATACTGGTCAGCCCAGGATACTGGAGTATTATCACTAGTATCAGAATTT
>JAQUQP010000072.1 GCA_028716025.1 bacterium
ATCGCGATCACTACTGACATCATCGTCGGTTTCCAGGGAGAAACTAAAAAAGATTTCCAGAAAACATTGGCCTTAGTGAAACAAGCCAAATTTGACGCTTCTTTTGTTTTCAAATATTCACCCCGGCCGGGAACAAACGCAGCTGAACTGGCTGACGACGTCAGCGCGGCTGAAAAACAGCGGCGCCTGGAACTGGTCAACCTGGCCCAGCGAACAATAGCCAAGGAACTTAGTGCCGGAATGATCGGCAAGACAGTGGAAGTATTAGTAGAGAACCTGGCCACGGACGGTAAAAATCTGTTTGGCAAAACTGCCGGATACCGCACAGTCATCATCAAGGCCCCGCCAGAATACATCGGGCAACTCATCCCTATCAAGATAACCTCAGCTAAAAACTGGACACTTTACGGAAAATCTGCTATAAAGCAATAGATATAGCAAAGGAGGCGATCTATATGCTGGGTCTTAAACTGCTTTTCTTTCTCGTTATTACTATTTTTATCGCTATTTTCGCGACACAAAACAATACGCTGATGACCATTAAGTTATTTAATTGGGAATCACCTGAGATATCTTTGGTCATTGTGATCTTCGGCTCTATCCTGGTCGGATTTGTCTGGGCGCTGATACCGGCCTCGATCAGGATCGTTTCGCTTAAACACAAGGTACAAAAATTGGAAGATTATATGGAGATCAAGGATAGGAACACTTATAGACCGGGAGCCATCCCCAGGCAATGAAGAAACGTACCAGTTTTATCGTTATCGCCATAGTTATAATTCTTGGCTTGGTATTGATCAATACTAATTTTTTTTGGAACAAGGTCAATCCGATCTTTTATGGCGATATCCTGAATAAATACGCGGGAATATACAAGATCGATCCGCTGCTGATAGCGGCGATCATCAATACTGAGAGCAAATTCTGGACCCATGCCCAGTCACCGGTAGGAGCGATCGGCTTGATGCAGATCATGCCGGAGACAGGCCGGGAAGTCGCGGGGAAATTAAAGATCTATAATTTCCATGACCATGACCTTTATGTGCCGGAGATAAATATCGAGATCGGTTGTTATTACCTGGCGGAGATCAGGAAAGAATGCGGCGATGACCAGGTAGCCATGCTGGCCAGCTATAACGCCGGGAAGAATATAGTCAAAAACTGGAAAAGCACCGGACAGCAGCTGACTATTAGCCAGATACCGTACAAGGAAACCAGGAACTTTGTCACCCAGGTTTTGCATACCCACACACGACTCAAGCTTATACAAAAAATCAAGAAAATGATCACCTTCAGGTGGTAATTCGAACACAGTACGCAGGACGCTAAATGACAACAACGAAACTCACACCATTAATGGAACAATACCAGCGGATAAAAAAGCAATACCCGCAGGCGCTTTTATTTTTCCGGCTGGGTGATTTTTATGAGCTGTTCGGCGATGATGCCAAGCTGGCTGCTAAGCTGCTCCAGATCACGCTGACTGCCCGGCACACAGTACCGATGTGCGGTGTGCCGTACCATAGCGCCACCGGCTACATCGCCAAATTGATCAAAGCCGGTTACAAGGTCGCGGTATGCGAACAAACCGAGGACCCGGCCACGGCTAAAGGATTAGTGAAAAGAGAGATAGTCCGGATCATCACCCCGGGAACGATCCTGGAAGATAATCTCCTGGAAAGGACCAATAATAATTTTTTAAGCGCGGTAGCGATCGATCCGGAAACAAAAACCTTCGGCCTGGCCACGGCTGATATTTCTACCGGTGAATTCATGGCTACTCAGTTCAAGAGCGATACCAGCTTGGAACAACTGGCCACGGAAATAGCGCGGCTTTCCCCGGCAGAAATATTACTGCCTGAATCAGCCAAATCCAATCCCGGGATAAACCGTATTGGCCAGTCTTACCAAAAGTTATTGAATTACCGTGATGACTGGGCTTTTAACTACCAGAATAATTACGTAAAATTGATTACCCATTTTAATGTCGGGACACTGAAAGGTTTCGGCTTGGAGAACCTGGTAACCGTGGTACAGGCAGCGGGAGCCATTATCGACTACCTGGAAGAAACGCAAAAACAATCCCTGGCTCATCTTAAGCGCATTGCCTATTACAATGTGGAAGATCATATGATCCTGGACGAAAGCACCCTGCGGCACCTGGAGATCATGGCCAACCAGCAGGAAAGCTCGTCCCAAAATACTTTGTTAGCAACCCTGGACCAGACGCAAACTCCCATGGGCTCGCGTTTGTTAAAACGCTGGCTGACCCAGCCGTTGATCAAGGTGGCGCAGATCAATAAGCGTCTAGAAGCGGTGGAGGAGTTATATAATAACGGGATCAACCGGCGCAATGTCCGCGAACTGCTGAAAGAAGTGGCAGACCTCGAACGGCTCATTTCCCGGATCACCTGCGGCACAGCCAATCCCCGTGACCTGGTCGGATTAAAGAACTCGCTCTATTTATTGCCGAAGATCAAAGAATTCGCTTTAAACCTGCGCTCAGAGCTGCTGGTAGAAATAATCGACTCTGTCAAACCTTTACCTGAGATCGCGGAGATGGTGGATAAAGCGATCATCAATGAACCGCCGGTAAGCGTCAAAGAAGGCGGTATGATCAAGCGCGGGTATCACGCCGAGTTGGACAAATTGTATACTGCTAAATCTTCCAGTAAGGAATTCCTGGCGAATTTGGAATTGAAAGAAAAAGAACGCACCGGCATTAATTCCCTGAAGGTGCGCTTTAACTCTGTCTTCGGTTACTATATTGAAATTACCAAGGCTCATCTTGACGCCGTACCGCCGGATTATGTGCGCAAGCAGACACTGGTGAACGCGGAACGGTTCATCACCCCGGAATTAAAGGACCATGAAACACTTATCTTACGGGCAGAAGAGGAAATCAACAAACTAGAATATGACGTCTTCAATCAGGTGAGGCAGGAGATCGCTAAAGAAACTGCCGCGATCCAAAGAACAGCGACCAGCCTTGCGCAACTGGATGTATTGATATCATTTGCCGAAATAGCCACGATCAATGATTACCATAAACCGGCTGTTGATGACGGCGGGACACTGATACTGAAAGACTGCCGCCACCCGGTAGTGGAAGCAATGCTGGCAACCGCGGATAAATTTGTGCCTAATGATGTCTCGCTCGATACCGAAGATAATATGATCCATATCATCACCGGACCGAATATGGCCGGTAAATCAACCTATATCAGGCAGGTAGCTTTATGCGTGCTCATGGCGCAGATAGGTTCATTCGTTCCGGCTAATGAAGCCCGCATCGGCATCGTTGACAGGATCTTCACTCGTATAGGCTCAGGAGACAATATCGCACGGGGAGAAAGCACTTTTATGGTGGAAATGACAGAGACAGCCAACATTCTCAACAATGCCACCAAACGTAGCTTGCTGATCCTGGATGAGATCGGCCGGGGTACCAGCACCTTTGACGGGATCAGTATTGCCTGGGCAGTGGTGGAATTCCTACACGAGAAAGGCCTCCGCACGTTATTTGCCACCCATTATTTTGAATTGACAGAATTATCACAAACCCTGCCGCTGGTAAAAAATTATAATGTCCTGGTCAGGGAATGGCAGGATAAGATCGTTTTCCTGCGCAAGGTAGTGCCTGGCGTTGCTGACAAGAGCTATGGCATCCATGTCGCCAAACTGGCGGGCCTGCCGCTGACGATCATTGAACGCTCCAAGCAAATATTGGATGACCTGGAAACGAACAGCTACCGGGATGACGGCGTGCCAAAACTGGCGCCGCATAAACTGAAAAAATCGCAAATGATGTTATTCCAAGAAAAGGAAAAATAGTAGTTTTAAGTTGAAAGTGTAAAGTGTTAAATTTTGGTAAAATACCATAACTTATAACTTAAAACTTAACACTTATAACTTTATTTAATAAAAGGAGAAGCCCATGACGTATCATCGCCTGAAACACCATCCGGAAAGAAGAGTACACAAGCGCGTTCCTGTCCTGACCTCACTGCTGGAACCGATCACCATCAAAGCGCCGCAATTGCATATAGACAAGCCTATTCCGGGATTTATGGGCAATCTGTCTGCCGGCGGTATGCAGATCGCAACCTTCGTTGCCTTACCCGTAAATGTCGAGCTAGAGATCTCCATCAATGTGCCGGGGTTCCATAATGTTCATTTTAAGGGCAAAGCGAAAAGGATCTATGAAAAGCAGGGATCGTTCCTGATCACCTTTAATTTTAGCAATATCAGCAACGAGATCAAGGATCATATTAACCGGATGGCAGAAGATTTCGAAATGTGTTATGATCGCAGGATATTAGGTGTCAGTGATGTTTGCTACGGACATAAATGTTCTTATTTCACATTATGCACTGAAGAATGCAAGAAATAGATAACAAAATCCGGAAATCAGGTCAGCAGATACCAGAAGGAAGGGAATCAGGAATTGAGACTTTTTAACCTGCTATCCTAATATCCTGATAGCCTCTTCCTGATAACCTGGTAACCTGTTCACCGTATTTATAAATATTAAAAAGAAAGAGCAAATTTAAAATGAGTCAAAAACATATACAAGTTTTGCCGGAAGAGGTCATTAATAAGATATCTGCCGGTGAAGTAATAGAAAGACCAGCCTCAGTGGTCAAAGAAATATTGGAGAATTCCCTCGATGCCGGCGCCACGGCTATTGACATTGAGATCAAAAATGGCGGTAAAAAGCTGATCCGGATAACCGACAACGGACAAGGCATCCCGGCGCAGGATGTGCCGTTAGCCTTCCAGCGCCATGCTACCAGTAAAATATCTGCATTCACTGACCTGGATATGTTGGATACCCTGGGATTCCGTGGAGAAGCGTTACCTAGTATCGCCGCGGTCAGCAAGACCACAATGGTTACCCGCACTCCCGAAACCATGTCCGCGGCTAAGATGACACTCCAAGGCGGGAAAATCCTTTCTAAAGGTGAAGAAGGGGCCAAGCCAGGCACTACGGTCAGCGTAGAGAATCTATTTGCCAATACTCCCGCTCGCTTGAAATTCTTGAAAAGCGACGCGACAGAATTCTCCCATATCCTGAACTTGGTCACGGAACTGGCTATTGCCAATTTCCGGGTAGCTTTTACCCTAGTTAATAATGACCGCAAGGTATTTAAACTTGCTCCGGCCCAAAAGCTGGAAGAACGACTATATGATCTTTTCGGGCAGGATATCCAAAAGCAATTATTGCCTGTAACCCTGGACCAGAAATTCATCTCGATCACCGGATATATCACCGCGCCAGACGCGGAGCTTTCCGGTAGGAACCAGCAATATTTATTTGTTAATAAACGTACGATCCATCATCGCTTGCTCAATCATGCTTTAACCACCGGTTATGATAACCTGTTGCCAGCCGGAAAATATCCGGCAGTTTTTATTTTCTTTTCCATTAATCCGGAATTAGTGGATGTCAATGTCCATCCGGCTAAACGCGAAGTCAGGTTTTCCAACGAAGGGGCGATCCATGATCTGACGGCCAGGGCTGTCCGCGACGCATTGCATCAGCCGGGAGTGATACGTGAAATGAAGGTTCCCATGGCAGGGTACCAGGTGCCCTTGGACCAGCATTCTATCCCGGCCATGCTGCATACTGATACCGCGCCGGAACAGACCCTGCTTTCAGTGCAGGAACAAATGTTTTTATATAAAGCCCAACCTGCAGAAATGATCAAAACATCCGCTTTCGGGGACCTAAAGATCCTGGGACAAGCTGATAACGCGTATATAGTGGCTTCCTCGGGTAATGAATTAATGATCATCGACCAGCATGCTGCCAGCGAGCGGGTCATGTACGAGAAATTCAAGAATGAATTTGAACAAAAAACTATCCAATCGCAAAAACTATTGATCCCTATAACTCTGGAAATTGATCTCCCGTCAAAAAACCTTTTACTGGCGCATAGTGACCTGCTGTCCCAACTGGGCTGGGAAATAGAAGATTTTGGCGCGACTACTTTGCTGATCCGGGCCTTACCGGCTATCCTGGAAAAAGCCGGTGACCGGCAGTTCATCCTGGATATTGTGCGGGAAATATCCCGCCTGCAGGATATAAAAGACACCCCGGCAAGATCAGAGATTCGCCAAACCGTATTGGATAATATTTTTAAACTTTCTGCCTGCCACGCCGCGGTACGGTTCGGGGACGAGCTACAGCCCAACCAGATCAGTATGATCATCAATGCGCTTACCAGTACCAATAATCCTTATACCTGCCCGCACGGCCGGCCAACCTTGATCAAGCTTTCCCGGGCTGAACTGAACAAGAGGTTCGAACGCACATGATCATCGCCATTGTCGGGCCGACAGCCAGCGGCAAAAGCTCGGTCGCGATCACCCTGGCTAAAAAATTAGGCGCGGAAATAATATCTTTTGATTCCCTGCAAATATATAAATACCTGAATATCGGCACAGCCAAACCAAAGAAGGCAGAACTAAGACAGGCCAGGCATCATCTCATCAGTATCCGCAAACCTGACGAGGAATTCAATGCCGGCATGTTTGCCAGGCTGGCCGGGGGAAAGATCAAAGAACTGGAGAAGCAGGGCAAGAATGTCATCCTGGCCGGCGGGACAGGATTATACCTGAAAGCGCTATTGGAGGGCTTGAGCGAAGCGCCGCCAACAAACAAGCAACTTAGACGGCAGATGGCGGTAAAAGCCAAGAAATACGGTAAGCAGTACTTATATAAAAGATTGATTAAAATTGACCCGGTAGCGGCCGCCAGGATCCATCCTAATAACGTAGAGCGAGTGATCCGGGCATTGGAAATATATTACCAGACAGGAAAACCTTTTTCCCAATGGCAGCAGAAAACACCAACGCCGCAATACCAGGCCAGGATCATCGGCATATCCCGTAACCGGCAAAAGCTTTATGCACGGATCAACCAGCGGGTAGAGGATATGTTTCGCCAGGGATTAGTGCGTGAAGTCCGGTCGCTCCTGAAAAAAGGATATAGCCCGGAACTAAAACCAATGCAAAGCCTGGGTTACCGCCAGGTGTGCCAATACCTGAAGGGAAAGCTTACTTTACCCGAGGCCATATACCAGACCAAGCTGGAGACCCGGCATTATGCCAAAAGACAGCTTTCCTGGTTCAGGCACACTAAGGGGATCAAATGGTTCCCCGTAAAAGATAATCTCGACAATAAAACATTGCGAAGAATGGTCGAGTATGTTAAAGTATAATGAATCTGCTATTTTAGTAGGGATACGGGACCGGCATAAAAAACTCAGTGAAGTGCAAAATTCCCTGGAAGAATTAAAACGGCTGGCTGAAACAGCCGGTGCTGCTGTTGCCGGCATGACTATCCAGAATATTAACCATTACAATCCGGCATATTTGATCGGGCAAGGCAAGGCTGAGCAGTTAGCCGAGAACGTGAAAAAGGATAATCTGCAAACTATAATCTTCGACGATGACCTCTCTCCGGCGCAACAGCGTAACCTGGAAGAGTTGATCGGGGCGAAGATAGTTGACCGGACCAAATTGATCCTGGATATATTCGCCAAACGGGCGCATACCGCGGAAGGGAAACTGCAGGTAGAATTGGCCCAAATGGATTATCTCCTGCCGCGCTTGACCGGCAAAGGGGTAGCCCTGGCGCAGCAAGTCGGCGGAGTAGGCAGTATGGGAGCCACGCGCGGACCCGGCGAACGCAAACTGGAGTATGACCGCCGCCGGATCAGGGATCACATAGCGGAATTACGCAGGGAGATAAATAAGCTAAAAGAATACCGTTCTTTGCAGCGCCATAAAAGGCAGGATATTCCCTTACCGATAATCGCCCTGGTCGGATATACCAACGCCGGCAAATCAACTCTCCTAAATGCCATGACCGGAGCTGACGTATTTGTAGAAGACAAATTATTCGCTACGCTTGACCCGACTACCAGGCGGCTGACATTGCCGAGCCGGCAAAAAGTCCTGTTCACGGATACCGTAGGATTTATCCGCAAATTGCCGCATCAACTGGTAGCGGCTTTCAGGGCCACCCTGGAAGAGGTGGTGGAAGCAGACCTATTATTGCATGTCATTGACGCGAGCCACCCGGAATATGAAGAGCAGATCAAAACTG
Source organism: bacterium (assembly GCA_028716025.1). The sequence continues at coordinate 8,117 of JAQUQP010000072.1, forward strand.
TAAATGAAGTCCTGGTTGAACTCGGGCTGCAAGATAAACCAGTGATCACTGTTTTTAATAAAATAGACCTTTTAAAAAATAAATCAAGCAGCCAGCGTTTGATGAGGAACCATCCTGACGGGATCTTTATTTCCGCCTCCAGGAAGTCGCATCTGGATGAGCTATACCGGCAGATAATGGTTTTTCTGGCCAAGGACCTGGCTGAAAAGAATTTTGTAATACCGTATGATAAATATAAACTGGTGGGGCATTTATTAGCCAGCGGCAATATCCTGGAAAAAGAGTACCTGCCGGGCGGAGTGGCCATTAAAGCCCTGGTTGATACTAAAACGTTTAATGTCATAAAAAAATACCTGCGCGAGAGGAATGTATGAACTTAGCAAATAAATTAACCATACTCAGGATATTGCTCACTCCGATATTCATCATCCTGCTGTTCAACCCGGCCTGGATTATTACCTTGTCTAACGGCAAGGAACTGAACACCATTGCCATAATAATTTTTGTTTTTGCTATTTTCACCGACTACCTGGACGGGCTGGTAGCGCGTAAAAAGAAAATGCTGACACCGCTGGGCACGTTCCTGGACCCAGCCGCCGATAAACTCCTGCTGGTCACGACATTTATAACACTGGCCATCAGGAATGTAATACCTTTATGGGTCATGATCATTGTGATCAGCCGGGATGTGATCTTATTTGGCGGCTGG
>JAQUQP010000073.1 GCA_028716025.1 bacterium
AATTCAGGTCAGGCCGGTTTACAGCCGCATCACTCGGTCCGTCATTAACTATCCCGGTCAGGGGCTTAATGATACTGCCACCCTGCACTTCATGGTCATACTGCCGGATGATCCATTCTTTACTCGCTACCGTCGGCAAGGCAAGAATTTCCCTCAAAGTCTTTCCGAAATTCTTGTTGTTGATAGTTGATAGTTGATTGTTGATAGAAGGTTCTTTATGTTTAGGTTGTTTCCAGACTGCTTTTCGTGTATACTTCGGGACCCCGTTGTGGAGAAAGTCCATCTCCAGATCAGCCACTTTGTCTGGCCCGTAATAAAGTTCCAGTTTATGGGTATTGGTAAATTCACCGATCACCGTAGCTTCCACATTTTCACTGGTGAATATTTTTAAGATATCTTCCAATTTATCAGGAGGAACAGCCAGCACCATCCGCTCCTGTGATTCACTGACCCAGATTTCCCAGGGCAGCAGTCCCTGGTATTTTAACGGTGCTTTATCCAGATAAACTTTAGCTCCGCATTCTTCTCCTAATTCTCCCACGGCTGAAGAGAATCCGCCCGCACCGCAATCAGTAACTGCGTTATATAACCCGGCATCACGGGCCTGCAATAAGGTGTCTGTTACTTTCTTTTCAATAATAGGATTACCGATCTGGACCGCGGATATTTCCGTATCTTTATCTAGTTCTATTGAAGAAAAAGTTGCCCCGTGAATGCCATCACGTCCGGTTTTTCCTCCTACAGCTAATACCAGGTCTCCGGGAAACACTTTTTTTTCTATATATTTTTTTGGCATTATACCTACTGTACCGCAAAACACCAGGGGATTATAAATATAACTTTCGGCGAAAACAACCGCGCCATTAACCGTTGGTATACCCATCCGGTTACCATAGTCACGGACTCCGGCAACCACCCCCTTAGCTATTCTTTTCGGATGTAATATGTGTTCGCTGATATTATTGAATGGAGTCTCCGGAGGACCGAAACAAAAGACATCGGTATTCACGATTGGTTTGGCGCCTAATCCTACTCCTAATATATCCCGGATGACCCCACCGATACCGGTTCCAGCTCCACCGTATGGCTCTAACGCAGAAGGATGATTATGGGTTTCCACTTTAAAAGCCAGGGCATTATCCTGGTCGAAATCAATCACTCCGGCATTATCTTTAAAAACTGACAAGCACCAGGACAGCTTCAACTCTTTCGTTGACTTCATTACTGTTTCTTTTAATAAATTATCGATTGTTTCAGTCTGCCACCCGCCATCCGCCATCTGCCGTCTATATTCAATCACTCCCCGTAAAGTTTTATGTTTACAGTGTTCGCTCCAGGTTTGGGCCAATGTTTCCAATTCTACATCGGTAGGCTCGCGTCTAAGTTTTTTGAAATATTCTTGAATTGTTTTCATTTCCTGAATGTTCAAAGCCAATAAATTAACCGTGGAAATAGTCAATAATTCGCCGTCAGTCTTATTTAATAGTTCGATGTTTTTTACAATATTATTCATATTTTTCCGCTGTTCCGATAAAATAATCCTGGACAATAGAATTAGCCAAAAGCCTGGATGCGATACTCTCTGCTTCTTTGGCTTGTAATTTGCCGTAAATAATGTATTTTACGCCAGTATGGACAGTTATATTTTCAGGCTGAAAACCAAGGTCCCTGACCCCGGTGATCACCGTATCAGCTACGGCATCAGTGACTCCTTTTTTAAACCATACTTCGATCACAAAATGCTTTTCATTGGCAGCGGCATCTATGGTTTTATTGATAACATATTCCTGGGTGATCGGATCTATAAGCAATTTGCAGCAAAGATCATCAATTTGGGCAAAATTTAAGTCGGCGTCTATTTTATAAATCTGCACCGACTTAATTTTAGAAACTTTGCTTATCCCCAGATCGTGAATATCCTTATTGACACTTTCACCCAGGGCATCAAGGATATTATCCTTATAACCGATTTCTATCACATATTGCATCAGAGTCCTTTTCCAGTCAGTAATTTATATGCGGTCAGGTATTTTAACCTGGTTTTTTCTACAATATCAGCTGGAAGAGCCGGTACCGGTGGTTGTTTGTTCCAGTTAATATGTTCCAGGTAATCGCGGATAAACTGCTTGTCGTAGCTAGCCTGGGGCGATCCTGGCTTATAGGCACTGAGCGCCCAAAACCGCGAAGAATCAGGCGTAAAAACCTCATCAATCAGGATCATCTTGTTATTCAGTATCCCAAATTCAAATTTGGTGTCTGCCAGTATGATACCCTTGCTCCTGGCGTAATCACTGGCTTTCTTGTATATAGCCAGGCTCTTTACTTTTAATTCTGCCGCTAATGCCACCCCAACTAGTCGCTCAACCTCAGCCATGGTAATATTCTCGTCGTGTAATCCCTGCGCTGCTTTGCTTGAAGGCGTGAATACGTCTTCCGGCAGTTTATCTCCTTCAACTAATCCTGGAGGAAACTTTATACCGCAGATAGACTTAGTTTTATTATAATCTTTCAAGCCGCTGCCTGCCAGGTAGCCCCTCACTACGCATTCCACATCCAGGCGCCTGGCTTTCTTGACCAGCATGCTGCGGCCAGCCAGGATCTCCTGGTAGGGCTTCAGGTTTGCCGGGTATTTTGCTGTATCAGTAGTGATCACATGATTAGGTAAGAGGTCTTTAGTCAGGTCAAAAAAAAAGCTGCTGATCTGGGTAAGTATCCTGCCTTTGTCCGGGATCGGCGTAGGCAGCACAAAATCAAAAGCACTGATCCGGTCAGTAGCTACGATCAATAATTCCTGTCCAAGATCGTAAACATCACGTACCTTGCCACGAGTTAATAACGGATATTCTTTTATATTCGTCTCAGTCACTATCATGGTTGCTCCATTATTCCCATTCTATGGTGGCAGGTGGTTTGGAGCTTATGTCATAAACTACCCGGTTAACGCCTTTTACTTCATTGATAATACGGTTGGAAATCGTAGCCAGGATTTCATAGGGCAAGCGTACCCAATCAGCAGTCATGCCATCAAGGCTATTAACCGCCCGGAAAGCAATCGTATTTTCATAAGTTCTCTCGTCACCCATAACCCCTACGCTCTTCAGCGGCAAAAGAACAGCAAAAGACTGCCAGATATGCGTATAGAGTAAAGCCTTCTTGATCTCTTCGATAATAATAGTATCTGCCTTACGTAATATTTCCAGGCGTTCCTTGGTAACTTCCCCGATGATCCTGATGGCCAGTCCCGGTCCCGGGAACGGCTGCCGGGTAATAATTTCGTCGGAAATGCCCAGCTCCCTGCCCAGTAACCTTACTTCGTCTTTAAAAAGAAATCTCAGGGGCTCGATCAATTTGAAATTCATTTTTTTGGGCAGGCCGCCAACATTGTGATGGCTCTTAATGACAGCTGAAGGACCTTTAACTGAGATACTTTCAATAACATCCGGATATAAAGTGCCCTGCGCCAGGAATTTCGTGCCTTTAGCGCGCCTGGCCTCTTTTTCAAAGATATTAATAAATTCATGGCCGATGATCTTCCGCTTGGTTTCAGGATTAACTACTTTTTTAAGCTTATCTAAAAAGTGCTTTTCCGCGTCTACATAGCGCAAGCTTAAGCCCAGATGCTTTTTAAACACTTTTTGTACTTTATCCGCTTCACTGGCGCGCAAGACGCCGTTATTGACAAATACACACGTTAATTGTTTGCCAATGGCTTTATGCACCAATACAGCGGTAACGCTGGAATCAACACCGCCGGAAAGGCCACAGATCACTTTACTCTTGCCGACTGTCTGCCTGATCTCTTCCGTCGCAGTCTTGATAAATGAATGCATAGTCCAGGTAGGGAATTCTTTGCAGATACGTAAGACAAAATTATGTAATATCTGGGTGCCGTTGGGTGTGTGCATCACTTCAGGATGGAATTGCACGCCATATATCTTCCTGAAAGGGTCATAAATAGCTGCTTGCGGCGCATTAGCCGTATGGGCAATGATGGAATAACCCAGAGGCAGCTTGGTTATCTTGTCGCCATGGCTCATCCATACTTTTTGTTCTTTGTCCAAGCTATAAAAAAGATCAGTAGGTTTGCTGATAATAAGCTGGGCGGCTCCATATTCACGCTCGCTGGATTTATCTACCTTCCCGCCCAGTAAATGAGCGATGATCTGCATCCCGTAGCAAATACCTAAAACAGGTATTCCCAGTTCAAAGATCCTCTGGTCAGGTATGGGTGCCCCCTTGGCATAGACGCTGGCCGGGCCGCCAGACAGGATCAAACCCTTAGGGTCTTTGGCGCGTAGTTCAGACAGAGGAATATTATATGGCCATATTTCGCAGTAAACATTCTGCTCCCTGATACGCCGAGCTATCAGTTGTGTGTACTGCGACCCAAAATCTAAAATAATAATCATTACATTATACCTTTTTTAAAATATTCGAGGTTTCTGAAGCTGAACTCTTTACGATTAAGCCGTCCCGCCACTAAAGCGTCGGCGGGTAAACTCCGCCGAAAAGATTAATTCGCAGTAGTAAAAGAGCTTACTTCAGAGACCTGGGTTATTTGCCCATACCAATCTTTTGTGCTTTTTGGAATTGTTTGCCTTCATGCTTAAAATCTGAAGCTATAATTATCTCTACTAACTGCATTTCTTTAATGTTTTTAGCGCCCAGGGAAGCCATGCTTGTCTTTAATGCTCCTACCAGGTTTTGGCTGCCATCATCAACTTTAGCCGGACCTAGTAATATCTCCTGCAAAGTACCGGAGGTATTTATTTGTATTCTTGTGCCGCGCGGCAAATACCGATCCGGTGTAGCCATACCCCAATGGAATCCTTTACCTGGAGCTTCGATCGCCCTGGCTAAAGAAGAACCGATCATGACGGCATCCGTACCAGCGGCAAAAGCCTTGCAAATATCTCCGCTATAACTCATACCACCATCGGTAATAATGGGCACATACCGGCCGGTTTTTTTATAATAGAAATCACGGGCAGCTGCGCAATCAACCGTAGCCGTGATCTGCGGTACGCCAATGCCCAGTACTCCCCTGGATGTACAAGCAGATCCAGGCCCAATACCGACCAGAAGCCCGTCAATACCGGTTTCCATTAATTCCAGGGATACGTCATAGGTTACACAATTACCGATCAAAACAGGGATTTTCAGTTCTTTACAGATTTTGGCAAAATTGACTTCCTGGTATTCACTCGATACATGATGGACCGTGGTAACCGTAGCCTGGATCACAAAAATATCTGCTCCAGCTTCCTGGGCGATCTGTCCGAAACGTTCCGCTCTTTTCGGGATGGAAGATACGGCGCAGATAACCCCGGCTTTCTTTATTTCCCTGATCCTTTTCCCGATCAATTCTTCCTTGATCGGTTCTTTGTAAATGCTCTGGATGATCTTGGTGGCGTCGGCTGGAGCTGCCGCGACGATCTGTTGAATGATCTCGTCTGGTTTGTCATATCGGGTTTGGATCCCTTCCAGGTTTAAAACCGCCAGGCCGCCCAGCTTACCCATTTCGATAGCGAATTTTACGTCTACTACACCGTCCATGGCGCTGGCGATGATAGGAAGATCAAATTTTATATCCCTTATTTTCCAGGCTACATCGATCTCATTGGGATTAATAGTAAGAAGTCCCGGGACCAAAGCCACATCATCGAAGCCATAAGCTTTTCGTGCTTCCCTGTCTCTGCCGATAAAAAAAGCCATATTAACTTAACCTCCGTTAGTTTTAGAAATTCTAATATCAAATATCGAAATCCTAAACAAATTCAAATTATAAAATTCGAATGTTCAAAACAAGATAACCGTTTAAATATTTGGACTTTGAGAATTGTTTAGAATTTAGGATTTAGTGCTTCGAATTTGTTTCTCATTTGTGGCCGGTTGACCCGAAGCCGCCTTCATTGCGGCTGGTTTCATCCAGTTCGTCAACGACCTTCCATTCTATTTCTTCTACTTTTTTTAAAACTGCCTGGGCTATCCTGTCCCCTTTTTTGATCGTGATCGCTTCATCGCCGGAAGCGTTAAAGACAATGATCCCGACTTCGCCCCGGTACCCGGCATCAATTGTGCCAGGTGTATTCAAGACAGTCAGGCCTTTCTTTAACGCCATACCGCTTCGCGGCCGAACCTGTAATTCATAACCAGCCGGAACCGCAACTTTAAAACCAGTCGGTATCAATCCCCTGCCTAAGGGTTTCAGGACAACTTCTTCACCCATATTATACAGGTCCATCCCGGCGTCACCAGGATGGCTGTATTGCGGAAGCAGAACATCAGGATGTAATTTCTTTATTTTTACGATCATACTATTCTATACTCCTGCTGGAGCCATCTCCTTTTTTGTTTCTACGACAGTTTCTGCTGTCTCTTTTATCCGCGACGCCGGATTGGAATTTCCCTTTATCCCAAAATCAGAATAGGCTTCTCTTTGGCTATGCCGATCCCGCAGTTCGCCGATCTTAGATTGGTTCCAGTTATCGGTACGGCTGTAATAACCTACTATCCTGGTAATGCCATAAACATCTTTTGACCCGCAAGCAGGACATTCATTAGAAAGCCCGCGGTTCATCTGCTGGCAATTATTGCAGATAGTAAATTCCGGTGAAATAGTGATCTGCGCGGCCGAAGTATTATTCCAAGACTTGGTCACCAGGCTCAAGATAGCCGCGGGATCCGGTTTATGTTCACCGATGAACGCGTGATTGATCGCCCCGGCTTCTATGATACCGTGGAATTTACTTTGCTTAATGATCCGGTCAATCATGGAAACAGGCGCCCCGGCGGCAAAATGAATACTGTTGGTATAATAATACTGATCTTGTTCAATATTGCCTTTGATCACGCTGCGTGATTCTGGATACTCGCGCATGTCGATCTTGGCAAAGCGCCTGGTAGCGGATTCAGCCGGGGATTCTTCCAGGACAAACTTCAATCCATGTTTCTTTTCATATTCTTTTACTTTCAGGAACATATGTGAAATGATCTTCAAGCCAAGTTTGTACACTTCCTCATCCTCATGCAGTTGCTTGCCGGTGAGGAACTGGACACACTCGTTTAAGCCATTCATGCCGATAATATAGCTGGCTTTATCCAAGTTAATGTATGGTTTTCCATCAGCCGCAGGTTTCCCTACCTGCCAGAGAGGCAACCCCTTCCGGTTCATCAGCTTGGAAATAAAAGACCTTTTCTGTAAATGGGCTTGTACCGCCAGTTCCAGAACCTTATCCATTTCTTCCAAGGCCTTATCGGTATTACCCTTACCTGCTTTAAAAGCCAACTGCGGAAGGTTGATGGTCACATTCTGGAAACCGCAGAAACGCAGACTTTCCGGATGGTTGATCATGTAGGCATCTTCCGCTTTGCTCAGGTCCAGCGTGGTTTTCAAGCGGCAGCATTGCGATAGAGTTACTTCGTCACGGTCAAAAACAAAGTATGGCGAACCATTTTCGCTGGCGATCAAGCAGGCATGTTTAAGTAATTCAAACTGCGCCGGATCATCAAAAGAAGACTGGTTGATATGCAGGTCCATTTTGGGGAATTCAAACATATGTCCATGCGCGTCCCCAGCCCGCCAAACATCCATCATGGCTTTGGCAAAGGCTTGCACTTCTTTTTCATATTCCGCGTATTTTTTACCCGTATATTTGCCACCCGGACCAATAGCTTCAATATTCTTGAGGTACGAAGGCACGCTGAGATGGATATTAAAATCAATGAACAATGTCTGGCCGCCACGGCTAAAGGCATTCTGGGCGCAGGAAAACAGTAAATATTGAGCTTCCTGCTTCATTTCCAGTTCGCTCATGCCGACCAAGTACGGGGCATAGAGAACATTGGTGAAAGCTACTCCCAACGCTCCGGCATAATAAGCCTGCATACTGGCCAAAAAGGTGTTCAAGTGCCCGGTAAGAGTACGGGCATGCTTAGCGGGGACAGAGCGGATGTTCAGGTTTTCCAGGTCCAAGCCGTACTTTTTAATATATTCCAGGGAATGGCTGGAACAATAGACCCTGGTCGGATACCCCAGGTCATGAAGATGCATAGCTCCCTTCAGATGGGCATTGGACACTTCTTCGGAAAATATTTTTTCCAGGGCATATTGCTTCAGGGTATTTTCCGCTATGGCCAGATTTATGGCTTCGGGACTATTCGCGGCAATATTGGAGTTTTCACTGGACTTGGAAAATATAAGTTCTTCCAAATCGTAGATCGGTATACCCAAAGCCCGTTGTCTTTTTAATTTACCGTTACGGTAACCGAGATTGAACAGTTCGTTATCCACCATTTCACGGATAAATGAAGTAGTGACCTGTCGTGAGCCGCTGGCCAGGATCTTTTCTTCGACTGCGTTAGCGATATTAGTAGCCAGCTTTTTATCAATGCCGGCTTCTTTGACTAGAGCCGCGCAAATGGCTTCTTTGTTCCAAGGCAATATTTCTTCGTGGGCCGGGGTCGTGACCATAAGTGCCAGATCAGTGGCATTGGTCTTGGCAGCTACCTCTTTCCTGACCTTAAGCACCTTTCTCATGCGGGCACGTTTGTGCCGGTATAAGATAAATGCTTTAGCGGTCGCGGCATGGCCTTCCTCGATCAACACTTTTTCCACGGCATCGCCGATCATTTTGGTGGAAAGGATCTTTTTGTTGCGGTATTTCTTTTTAAGATAAGCGATCACCTCGTCTGCTAAGACATCAGAGATGCGCCTGTTCTTGCCGCCAACTTCTTTGGCTGACTTAAAAATACCATCAACTATTTTTTCTTTACTAAAGGGTTCAGTCATGCGCTCACGCTT
>JAQUQP010000074.1 GCA_028716025.1 bacterium
AGCGGTTGAGATGGGATACATCAGCGATGCCCAGGAGCTGCTTTGCGGCAGAACATAGGTCAGGTCCAGGGTTTGGTCCCGGCCCTCTTCTTCTGTCTTTTCATTGATCGTATGTTTATCCTCATCGCCGTTGGCCCACTCCAGGGTACCTCTGTCGATCGGGTCCTGTCCCAAACTGCCTAAGCGCCATAAGGCTTTATCGGTCGAAATAGTATCAGCGATCTCTGATCCTTCCATATTATCGATCATAGCTTTGCCAAAAATATCGGGGTTATACTTACTCTGGGCTATTTCCGCCCCAAGATCGATTTTTAATCCATCCAGGTCCAATTTCCAGAGTTCCTTTGGCCGCAATTTCAGTTTTGAGTCCCCTTCAATCACTAAGGTACTTTCCGGGGTGGAACGCACATCCGGGATATTACCAGGTGAGGTGGCCCAGTTATATAATACAGTTGATCCTAAGGTGAATGTATCGCCATATTCATATTCAGTCCTGGCCCCGACAATAGTCTGCTGGAATTGGCCGCCAAAGGGCATGTATTCATAATCCACTTCTATATCCGTATCATCGGTAATAGCTGCATCTTTCAGGAAGGTCAGCAGTCCGATCTCATAGTCTATAAAATAATCCTCGTCTCGCACTAATTCTTCGCCATTAAGTTTTACTTTCTCGCTTTTTTGCACTAATCCAGGCCGGAGATTATAAGTTTTGACACTATGCCGGTATTCCACATAGATTATAAAATGATGGTTGGGAATATTAATATAAACATCAGGATAAGGCGGATCGAACGGGGTATCATCCAGAAAACGGATAGTGCCAAAATCATAGTCCACTTCAAAAGGATATGAGCCGGTACTTTGTTCAACGCGGTTCAGGTCCATGATCTTGACAATGAATTTATTCGGATCATTGATGAGCTTGGTGCTGCCCAGACTGTAATAGTTTTTCATTTCCCGGGTGATCCCGGTTTCAAATTCATCCTTGATCACTACCCAGTTCTCAGCTTTAACGGCAGAATTACTGGAGAGCCAGGTGCCATCCGGCCTTTTGTAGTCCACGGCAATAATATAGTTAGAGCCGATATTCGTATTAAAAGTAATAATACCGGTACGATAATCAACGGTATAATCCAGTCCGGCATTTTGCCGGTCAAAATATCCGCTATAAACGACTCCATTAACATCACGCAAGGTTAATTGTCTCGCATTAGTATTATCAGTGCCGATCCGGTTATCGATATAGATCTCCACACTTCCCGAAGTAATAGGCAGGTCTGTGGTTTGGGCGGCATCGATGGGATATATTTTGTAATATTTACGCCGGATATACTGGGTGTCAAATAATTCCCTTTTTTCAAACGTAGTATTGCCTTTAAAACGCTTGGTTTCAGTCACACCTTTGGTTCGGCTGCCAATACCCATGATCCGTAATTTGCTGTTGTCCGTTGACACCGGCAAGGTATCGATCTTACCGCCGAACAATTTTTTATTATACGATACGAACTCAGTTTGTGGTAAGGTCAGGTCAATATCACCAAAAGCCGCTTCCTGAACCACTTCTTCTGGTTCACCTTTATAGATGACAGAAATATCCCTTTTATCCTCTTTGGTATCATCGTAATCGATATTGACCGAGATCTTAGGGCCTACTTTACCTTTTATTTTTACCTGCAGTTCCTGCTGCATATCCAGCCGGTCGGTGACTCCCGCCGGGGTCCCGGTAAGGGTTTTTTGGTCAGGGTGGGCATATTTAACTTTACCGGTCTTAATATTGATCATCTTACGGCCGGAAATATTGAGTTTGGATTCATACGGCAGGTTAAATTCAATTCCTTCTGCCAATTTATCTTGCGCTTCTTTGGCCCGTTCCTGGTTTCTTTTGACTTTTAACCATTGGTCTCGCTTGAAGGACATGGCTTTAGGCGCGGCTAAAACAGCGGGAGTATTACTTTTTATTGGGGGTAAAAAAGTAAAAGTGCTCAAGGCTACATTATAATTATCCTGACTGGCAGGGCTAGCATTGGCTTGACGCAGGCTCACTTTAGGCGTTTGCGCTAAAAGGTTACCGGCCAGAGTCAACCAGGACAACACAAAAATCAGGATAATGGCAATAAATTTCCGCAAGCTTTTCCCCAAGTTAAGTATATTGATAAAAGGCAAGAATATTTATATAAGTATAGCTTAAATACTGCTTTTTTTCAACACAAATACACTTTTCCGGTTAGCTATCTTTCTATTTGCTAAATACCTGTGAAATAGTATATAATAATGATATGCGAATTTTAACCAAATATATTTTAAGGGAAAGCCTGGCTTCATTTTTGCTGGCCATGCTCCTGTTTACTTTTATCCTCTTAATGAACCGTATTTTTGATTTGGTCAGTATGGTCATAAGTAAAGGAGTCGGCCTGGCGGCAGTAGGTAAACTCTTATCCTATACTTTGCCCTTCACGCTGACGCTGAGCCTGCCCATGGCCACTTTATTAGCTATTTTGCTGGCTCTGGGACGTCTCAACCAGGATAATGAGATCACCGCTATTAAAGCCAGCGGCGTTTCTACTTTACGGCTCATGACCCCTCTGCTGGTAACCTGCTTCCTGCTTTCCATCCTCGGCATCTATTTCAATGACCGGGTAGTCCCAGCCGCGAACCATAAATTCAAAAACCTTTATACGGAGATAATTTACCGCCAGCCGGTGCTCAAACTGGAAGAACATACTTTTATCGAGCTGAAGGATACCCGGCTTTATTTCGAATCGATCGACAAAAAAGCTTCTACTTTCCAAGGCGTAATAATTTACCGGAACGAAAAGGACAGCCTCCCGCTGATGATCACCGCGCAAGACGGCAATTTCCGCAGCAACCAGAAACAAGGATTGTTACTGGAATTGCATAACGGGGCCCGGCACATGGTGGATAAGAAAGATTTCCTAAAATATAACCGCGTTTTCTTTAATACTTATTCCATGCTGATCAATTTAGCCCAGGATGCGCCCAAGGATTCGATCCGTTATAAGAGCCTGCGGGAAATGGACAAACAGGAATTAGGGACTGAGATCAAGCGTCTTCAGGACAGCAATATCAAGCATAATACGCTATTAGTAGAATATCATTTACGCAATGTCATACCCTTTGCCTGCCTGACCTTTGCTTTAATCGCCATTCCGCTGGGATTAAGGCCAAAGCAGACCACCAAAGGTCTTGGTTTCGGACTGAGCCTGATCCTAATCGTAGTATACTATACCATTCTGATATCCGGTATGACGGCCGGGGAACGCGGCATGATCAAACCGGCTATTGCCGTCTGGTTGCCGAATATAATTATGGGAGTGGCTGGTATTTTATTCAGTATTAAAGTAATCAGAGGCAAAATTTAGTGAATCATTCGGTATTCATTCGCTGTTATTCGCGTAATTCGAGGTTTTCATGAAAATAGTAGATCGCTATGTATTAAAACAGTATGGACAGGCGTTTTTCTTTGCGCTCAGTTGTTTTGCCCTGGTCGTCCTGATCTCCCAGTTTTTTGATAAGATAGATACTTTTTTGAATTATAAGACTTCGCCTGACCGGATCATTATTTATCTTTTCTATCGCCTGCCCTTCTGGCTGGTGCAGGTTATGCCTGTTGCTACATTATTGGCTACCTTGTTTTCTCTCAGTAATATGCTCCGGTATAATGAGCTCACCGCCATGAAAGCTTCGGGATTAAGCATCTACCGTATTTTATTGCCGGTATTTATATTTACGGCGATCCTTTGCGGATTGACATTTATTTTTAATGAAACCCTGGCGTCGCCGTTGGAATACAAAGCCAAATTATATGAAAAGCACAAGATCCGCCACGAGCAAGGGCTCGATTACCTGATGCGGAACAATGTCATTTACTTTGGCCAGAATAACCGCATTTATAATATCCGGTTCTTTGACGGGCAAAATAACATCATGAAAGATGTCCAGATCGATGAATTTAACGGTAATCATATCTTAGTGAAACAATTAGTGGCCAAAGCAGGACAATGGCAGGATAACCAGTGGACTTTCGACGACGGCATTATCCGGGAATTTGAACAGAACGGCCAGAATATTACCAGGGAAGAAAAGTTTGACCGGATAAATCCAGTCCTGCCGGAAACCCCTGGTGATTTCCAGCGAGAAGCCAAGAAATCCAAGGAAATGGATTACCGGGAACTTAAAGATTACATAATCCGGCTGCGTAAAAATGGACTGCCAGCTAATAAAGAACAGGTTGAACTGGGACTTAAGTTCTCCTACCCTTTTGCCAACCTGGTGATCCTGCTAATGGGGATACCTTTTGCCTTATGGGCCAAACAATCCAGTAAGATCATGAGTTTTGGTACTGGCATGGTCATTGCTTTTATTTTCTGGGGAACTATTGAGGTAGGTCATGCTCTAGGTGAGAATAAAGTTTTAACTCCGGTACTGGCTGCTTGGCTCTCTAATATCATTTTTGGCAGCATCGGTGTCTGGCTGCTGGTGAAGAAAGTCAGGAAATAGACGTCTTATTTTATGATCGCTACTTTACCGATTTTTTCCTTATTATCCGCTTTAAACCAGAAGAGATAGACCCCACTGGCTACTTTTTCTCCAGCTTCATTTCTTCCATCCCATGAATATTCATACTCCACCTTATTATCAGAGATGTCTACCTGGTTGATCTCCCCGGTTTTTGCTTCCCGGATCAATCCTCCGTTTACATCGTATATTTTTAGGTCAATATCCCTGGGTTCAACCATATTAGTAGTGATAATTTTAAGTTTAGCCTGCCCAGTAGTGCTGGGATTGGGATAACTATAGACATTAGTTATATCAGGTAATTTAGTAAATACTGCCTGATAAATGTCAAAAGTCATGTAAGAGCCAACGGCATTGTTGATATTTAAGACACTGAACTGGGATGGCTTGTTATTATAGGCGCCATTATTAGTACTCACGAAACTGGTAATCCCTCGCGTACCCGGGAAAGGATCACTAGCTTCACTGGTTTTGTCTGTGCTGTCCGCTTCCTCCAGGTCCACAGCGCGATGCGGGACATATGGTTCCGAATTGACGACATTCAGTTCCATGGCAGAGCCGGTATTGCCATATTTATCATATGTTTCATAATCCAGTATGGCATCATCAATGTGCCAGAACAATAAACCTTCTCCCGGTAAATACGAGTCAAAATATTCTTTCCGGCGATACTCCACTAAAAAATATTCCTTAACTCGATCGTCGGCAGTCAGTAACGGAATTTTATAAACACTCTGCGCATTGCCAGGATAAACAGGCACTGCTAATTGCTGCGAGGTTAAGGTGGTTGGTGTTATCCAACCCAGGAATTGTTTTCCCCAAGCATTGATATGTGCTGGCCGGGAACCATCTTGGCCGGGTCCTAACCATGACCCCCCATCCATCAAGTCCCAGTTTCCCACAACTGTACTCCCGCGAGTAACTTGGGTATTATACAGATCAGGCAACCCCAAATCATGTCCGAATTCATGAGCAAATGTCCCGACCTTAGAGTATTCGCTCATCATCGTATAGTTCTTCACATGTACTCCGTCATTGGTGAGATATCCTTTTTCATCAATGACATTACCATTAATTACGGTAAAAGAACCACTGTGCGACCAGATATTAGTGGCAATATCCGTATCTTCCTGTCCATAACCCGCATGAACAATTATGACATGATTTACGATTCCATCACCATCTAGATCATACTGGGAAAAATTAATATCAGCATCTGCTTCTTGTACCGCTTCAATGACCAGGTTGCAAATATCTGTGTTCAGGCCATCTGTTTGATATCCATCCGCTCCATAATAACTCATTATTTTGCTGCTTTTATACCAACGGGTACCGGTAGTCCCGGTTACGGTAAGTTGTCCATCACTGACTTCCTTATAGTAATCATGCAGGCTATTGTATCCTGTCTCCTGGCTGAATAATAAGTTATCAAAATATGCTTTAGTATGACTAGTCGATGCCTTAACATCAGCGAATTCTACCAGTATCGCAACTACTTTCGCCGTACCAGTAGTAATCGCCTTGCGAACCACATGTTCAGCAGGCATTAATGGTACAGCTATCCGCGGCTGAGAGACCAAAGCCTGCATCTCCTGTGTCAAGGGACCGGTGTTATAGATCAAAGGATGCGGCGGAGCAGCCACAGCAGTTGATAGTTGATAGTTGATGGTTGATAGTAAAAACAAAAAAACAATTCCTATTTTTTTCAAGAGTTACTCCATGAATAGAAAAGCCGCTTACCAGGTAAGCGGCCTTTTCTATTATTCTATAAATCCTTAGAAGCCAATAGACAAAGCTACCATATGGTTCCATTCGGCGATCTGACCGGCATAAAGCCCTAGTTCTTCTCCATAGAAGGCATAGTCCAATTTGAGTAACCACAAATTCAGTCCAAAGCCAAAAGATGGATAACCGGAACTAAATCCGCCCCGCAGGGATAGCATCTTGGTCTGGTATTCAGCGCCAAGGTGCAGTTTTTTAAAGAATGAAGCCCCTACCAGTTTTTCATCAGCATTAGTAATATCGGTGATATCAGCGGCAAATACCCAGTGGTTTTTCAACGGCAAGAACTTATTTTTCCAATAATACAAATTCTTCGGCCTGAAAGCTACGCCGGCATTTACCCGCGGGTTGATAATCTCAGTGTTTTCCGGTTTATCTATGTTATTAGAGGTAACCTGACTGTACTTCACCGGAGTACCAAAAATATCCGCTACCATCAGACCGAAATTCCACTGTTCATTCAGCTGGTACAGGCTGCCAAAATCCAAACCGACACCGGTGCCGTCCTGTATTTCAGGGTCAAACTCTTCAAATTCCAGCACTGATTTCCTTAATTCCTCGATCTTGCCACGGCGGAGAACTTTGATCGTGCCGGCCAGGGATAACGAACCAGGCAAGTCAAAAGGTGTTTTTTCCATTTTGACCGCCAGCGGCACCATACCGACAATATCGACATTACCGACCATGTCCACATTCGGTATCAGCAAACCATTATTGATCCCAACCCGGACATCAAACAAAGAAAACAGGCCGATACCAAAATTCAATTTCAAATTATTTCTGAGCCCGATCGGGCCGGAAATAAAATTAGGATTCAGGATACTGCCTGACACATGAACCTTGAATTTGGAAACCTGGTCCGTAATATCATTCATCAGCTTGACCTGGGTATCATAGCTTTGCTCATCAAATTTTTCAAGCTGGGTTTGGTTATCATTTATCCAGGTATACAGGTCCAATGTATCATTACTGATCGTGATCGGCAGGCTGGCTATTTGCAGCTGCCACTTTTGTATTTGCGTAATACCTGCTGGGTTGTAAAAATAAGCATTAGCATCATCAGCAATAGCGGTAAAAGCCCCGCCCATAGCTACCGGCCTGATCCCTTTGATCATGAACGCGCTGTCTCCACCCCAGGCCAAGACAGGAAGAATAAGCAAGCTGATCACCAACAACCAAAGAACACGTTTAAAAGTAGTCATCTTATCCCTCCTTTATAATAGTAGCGAAGCATGCGGATGCCAGACTATGTCTGCGATAGACGGATCCATTTTAGGATTGACATTAGTATCGATCTGGGCCTTGATACTTGTTTTCAGGTCGTTAAGATTCGCCCATAGGTCTTTTAACGGTGATCCGTCTTTAGCCTTAATTTTATTGATCGCTTTTTCCAGGTAATTAATTGCGCCTAACTTTTCAGGAGAAGATACGCCTAATTCATCATCAATGGCTAACTGCGCCTGGTCTCTTAAAGTTTGTTGTTTAGAGACAGTTAAAGAACTGGCATCCGGCAATACTACGGTCCAGTTATTATCTGAACCTTTTAATACTTGCACCAGATCTCCTGTTCCGGCTGGAATTGAGTCATTATTGTCATCCAACAAACGGCAGACTGCCTGGACAGTCATAAAAAAAGCCAGGTTAATATTGACGTCGGGATCGTCAGCCGGGATAACGCCATCACCATCACCATCGGCAATCTGTTGCAGTATCGGCACGACGACTTGAGCAGTATGATATAATTGGGGAAGATTTAGGGTTTCAGGTAAAAGATCGGTGGAAGTGCTGGCAAATTGGCTTCTACTGAAAAAAGCGCCAAGCTCATGGTTGGCAATCACCGGAGAAGTCCCGGTGGATTGAGCTTCTTTAACCACATTGGCGATCAATTCAGATAAGCTTAATCCGCCTAAACCGATCAAAGCCTGGGCTTTACCGTACAAAGCTTCTGAACTATTCGGGTTCTCTTCCAATAGCTTATTATAGTAAGTCAACGCATCATTATAGTCTTTACCGGACAGGGCTGCCTGCCCGTCGGATAACAGGGATTCCGTGCTGGTATCACTGCCTCCCTTGTGCGCCCAACGGAAGATATTGGTAGTTTTACTGCAGCCGGCTAAGCTGAAAATCATCAGCAACACAAGAAAAACAACAACTAATTTTACTTTACCAAACATGACTTCCTCCTTCTCCCAAAATTAACTTCCTTTTCTTCTATATCATAACAACATACGTTTGTAAACCAGTTTCCTACTTTTTTTCAGAGGTTTCTGACAAAGTGTTATTGTGTAGCGAGAATTAATATTTTTGAGCGAGCCTATGAATGAGCGACGACGCATATAAACAAAGTGATATGTTAG
>JAQUQP010000075.1 GCA_028716025.1 bacterium
TGCTGAAAGCTAGATGTAAAAGCAAAAGCATTCAGCATTCAGCATCCAGCATCCAGCCGTTGTCAGATATTCCTGACAATTCGTATGTCTATTTTGTGCATTCGTATTATGTAAGACCCAAGGATAAGAAAATCATCGCTACAACTACGAATTATGGCATTGAATTTTGTTCTGCAATTGCCAAAGGGAATCTTTTTGCCTGCCAGTTCCACCCGGAGAAAAGCCAGATTGTGGGATTGAAGATATTGAAGAATTTTATAAAATTATGCGAATCCGCGTAATCTGTTTTTGAAATCCGCGTAATTTCGCTTAACAGCATACTTGATACAGTAATAGCTTTCGGTTCACAAGGAGCATAAATATGATGATAATTCCTGCTATAGACCTGCGCGGCGGACAATGCGTCAGGTTGGAACAAGGCAAGCTTGAACAGGAAACGATCTATTCCAAGGACCCGTTATTTATTGCCAAGCTGTTCCAGGCTAAAGGAGCTAAACGGCTACATATAATTGACCTGGATGGCGCATTTGCCGGAGTGGTCCAAAACCTGGAAATCATCGAGAAGATCTGTAAGGAAGTGAACATGCCGGTCCAAGTGGGTGGCGGGATGCGCAAAATGGAAATGATCGATAAGGTGATCGCTGCCGGGGCCAGCAAAGTGATCCTGGGGACGATCGCTATTACCAATCAGCCATTGCTGGATGAGGCCCTGAAAAAATATGGTGATAAGATAATCGTTGCCATAGACGCCAAGAAAGGCAAGATATCTATCGGCGGCTGGAAAGATGATACCGAAGTAAATGCCGCTGACCTGGCCAAAAAAATGAAGGAAGCCGGGGTCAAGGAAATACTGTATACCGATATTAGCCGTGATGGAATGATGGAAGGACCGAATATTAAAGGTATTAAGTCGATCGCCCAAAAAGGCGGAATAGCTGTTATTGCTGCCGGCGGGATCTCTACGATCAAAGATGTGGAAAAGATCATTGAGATTGAAAAGTATGGGGTAGAGGGAATGGTGATCGGCAAAGCCTTGTATACTGAAACCATTAAATTGGAAGACGCGGTTAAATTAGCAGGATAAAAGACTAATAAAGGGGTAGAGCATGGCGAAAAAGAAAAGCGGGTTCCTTCGTATTCTTTTTTTGATTTGTTTGGGCGTTTTTGTTGTATACCTCCTGAATGGTTTTATGTTTGAATTTTTTAGTAAGCAAAAGTCCACTATTATGAAATATTATAAGATCATGCCGGGTATAGTAGCTTATTTCCTGGGCGGTCTTTTCGTTGGCTATATTGCCAATGAAAAAGGAATCCTGATGGGGTTTTTAGTCGGCTTGGCCTTTATTTTCTGGGGCGAATATTCCAATTTTGCCCAGACGTTAAAAGCCGGGGAAAGTATCTTTAATAATTTTGATAAGATAATTCCTCATTTAAAGAACCAAAGCTTTGATTACCTGCATTGGTTTTTAATGGTAGTGTTCAGTACCCTGGGAGGTTACCTGGGAGAGAAGATGCATAGTTAAGAAAATTATAAGTTATAAGTTTTGAGTGTTGAGTTAAGGTGAAAGTACCATAATTTAAAATTCAAAACTCAAAATTCAAAACTGTATTTGAGGTTGTTATGCTAGCTAAAAGAATTATCCCTTGCCTCGACGTTGACGCAGGACGCGTGGTCAAGGGTACAAAATTTATAAATATACGTGATGCCGGCGACCCGGTAGAAGTAGCCAAGCGCTACGATGCGGAAGGCGCCGACGAGATCGTTTTCCTGGATATTACCGCCAGCTACCAGAAACGCAATATCATGCTGGAAGTGGTCAAGAAAACAGCGGAACAGGTCTTTATGCCCTTGACTGTCGGTGGCGGGATCAGGAATATTGACGACATCAGGACCTTGCTTAAAAGCGGGGCAGATAAAGTTTCCATGAATACCGCGGCAGTGGAGAATCCGAAACTGGTGAAAGAAGCCAGCGACCGTTTTGGCAGCCAGTGTGTCGTTGTAGCTATCGATGCCAAGCGTAAAGAGCCAGGCTGGCAAGTATATACGCATGGGGGCAGGACTCCCATAGATCTTGACGCGATAGAATGGGCAAGAACTGTGGAAAGGCTCGGGGCCGGGGAGATACTGCTGACTAGCATGGATTGCGACGGGACCAAGAATGGCTACGATCTGGCTTTAACGCGGACAATTTCCGAAGCAGTCAGCATACCGGTGATCGCTTCCGGCGGGGCAGGAAAGCTGGAACATTTTTATGACGCCTTTGCCGAGGGCAAAGCAGATGCAGCATTAGCCGCGTCTTTGTTCCACTTTAAAGAGCTGACGATCAAACAAGTGAAAGAATACCTAAAAAAGAAGAAAGTGACGGTAAGAATATGACCTTGGATATTTTGAGGCAAGTGAAGTTTGACAAGAATGGTTTAGTGCCGGCAGTATTACAGGATTACAAAACTGATGAAATACTGATGCTGGCTTACATGGATAAAGAAGCGCTGAAACGCACCCTGCGCGATAAAAAGTGCTGGTACTGGTCACGCTCACGGCACAAATATTGGTTGAAAGGCGAGACCAGCGGCAATATCCAGAAGGTAAAGCAAGTTTGCCTTGATTGCGACGGTGATGCGCTGGTGATCAAGATCGAGCAGGTTGGCGGAGCAGCCTGCCACACCGGGTTCAAGAGTTGTTTTTACCGGGTATTGGACAAAGGGAGATTGAAAGTAAAAGGTAAAAGGGTCTTTGATCCGGATAAAGTATATAAGAAATAAGGTTTACTTGGGGTCCTGTCTCGGGTTGATACCGCCTATCAGTTAACTGGTTATTTTTGTTCGCTCCAGTGTCGGTTTTCATATCCGCCCTTGGCGGATCCTGCGCCAAAGGTCTTTTGACAACTCGGTGCCTCCGCAACTCGCCCTAAAGGGCGTCGGACATGCTCGGCATCCAGCATCCAACAGATGCCCTCGTTATCTGCAAGCGTGCTTTGGCTAAAACCGACAAGGTCGCTCAAAAAACAACCGAGTTCCCTGATTTACACATTGGATAAGAGGCGAGCGCGGCCGCTGATTGTCATGGAGAAAACCTTCGGAAGCTTGAGTTGGCATGGACGCTTCACCCCCGTACTGTGGGGAACTCAAGCGAGATAGAGAGCGATTTCCGCGCCGGGGAAATCGACTCGTTTTTCGGAATGACTCAGCGAGACAGCGAGCCTGTATACTTTAAGTGAACAAAAATAGCCAGTTCACTGATAGACAGAAAATACTAATTGAATAATATGAGGTTTAAAATGTTTTACCCAGAATTTAAAGAATTTAAAAAGTTAGCGAAGAAATATAATTTAATACCAGTGTATAAAGAAATATTGGCAGATATGGAAACACCGGTATCAGCGTTTTACAAAATATCCCAGGACGCCAAATACGCCTATCTCCTGGAAAGCGTGGAAGGGGGCGAAAAATTAGGGCGATACTCTTTTATTTCTGCCAGCCCTTCCATTATCCTGGAATCCAAAGGCGATAAGGCCAGGCTTATTTGCAAAGGCGTAGCCAAAAATATTGACCTGGATGGCAAGGATCCATTATACATCCTGCAGCAAATGATGAAGGATTACCGTCCGGTGCATCACCGGGGACTGCCGCGTTTTTATGGCGGGGCAGTCGGTTATATGGGCTATGATATGGTGCGTTTCTTTGAGCCGTGCCTGAAAAAAACCGACCAGAACCCTGATGATTTGAAACTGGCTGACAGTGTCTTCATGTTCACTGATACTATCCTCATCTTTGACCACGTCAATCATACCATTAAAGTAGTATCTTGCGCTCATGTAGACAGGAATGAGCAGAAGGTTTATCAAGAGGCCTGTGCCAAGATAGACAAGTTGATCGCCTTACTGCGCAAGCCGGCAGAAATTCCCCTGCACAAACCGCTTCAAAAACCAGCCCTGAAAATGGAATCCAATTTTACCTTAGCAGCTTTCAAAAAAATGATCGTCAAAGCCAAAGAATATATCAAAGCCGGTGATATTATTCAGGTAGTGCTGTCACAGCGCTTTAAAATAAAGATAAAATCCAGCCCGTTTGATATTTACCGCTCTTTGCGGCGGATAAACCCGTCCAGTTATATGTATTTCCTGAAATGCAACGGGGAATACCTGGTCGGCACGTCTCCGGAGATCCTGGTGCGGGAAGAAGAGGGGACAGTAGAAGTGAGGCCTATTGCCGGTACGCGGCCGCGCGGGAAAACTGAAGCAGAAGATCTCTTACTGGAAAAACAATTATTGGCTGACCCGAAAGAACGGGCTGAGCATATCATGCTGGTGGACTTGGGCCGCAATGACATAGGCCGGGTTTGTGACTACCACACGGTCAAAGTACCGGAATTAATGGTGATCGAAAAATATTCACATGTGCAGCATATAGTCTCAGATGTGGTCGGTAAATTGAGCCGCGGAAAAAACTCTTTTGACGTTTTGAGAGCATGTTTCCCGGCTGGCACTGTATCCGGGGCGCCGAAGATCCGGGCCATGGAGATCATTGATGAACTGGAACCAGTAAAACGCGGTCCTTATGCCGGATGTGTCGGATATTTTTCATTCAGCGGTAACTTGGATGCTTGTATTACCATCAGGACTATAATTATCAAGGGTGACAGCGCCTATGTGCAGGCTGGGGCTGGTATTGTGGCAGACAGCGATCCGGCTAAAGAGTACCAGGAAACAGTGAATAAGGCCAAAGCTATGGTGAAGGCAGTAGAGATGGCGGAAGAGGGACTGGAGTAAAAGGCGGTTGATAGTCCGCCCCGATTTCCATCGGGGCTCGTAGTTGATAGTTCGTAATCAAGGAGAAAACAAGTGATATTAATGATCGATAATTATGATTCATTTACGTATAATTTAGTGCAGTACCTGGGAGAATTGGGACAGGAACTGAAAGTCGTGCGTAACGATGAGATTACGGTTGCTGAAGTAAAAAAATACAAGCCTAGTAGAATAGTGGTTTCTCCCGGGCCTGGGTCGCCAGAAGAAGCTGGTATTTCGGTAAGAATTATCCAGGAATATGCCGGCAAGGTCCCGATCTTGGGCGTATGTCTTGGGCACCAGGCGATCGGCTATGCTTTTGGCGGCAAGATCGTAAGAGCCAGCCGGTTGATGCATGGCAAAACTTCATTGATCTACCATAAGGGTAAGGAAATATTCAATGGATTGACCAATCCTTTTGAAGCTACCAGGTATCATTCTTTGCTGGTCGAGCGCAAAAGCCTGCCAACGTGCCTGGAGATCATGGCTGAGACCAAAGAAAAAGAGATAATGGGCCTGCGGCATAAGAAATATATGGTATATGGAGTGCAGTTCCATCCGGAATCTATTTTGACTAAAGAAGGCAAGAAGATCCTGGCAAACTTCATTCGTTGCGAATAAAAGCCGAATGAGAAGAAATGTGAACGCTCCGGAGGAGCCAATGATCAAAGAGGCGATCGGGAAAATAGTAGAAAAGAAGGACCTGACTGAGCAGGAAGCCATGACCGTCATGGACGAGATCATGAATGGTGAGGCAACTGAAGCGCAGATCGGCGCTTTTATCACTGCTTTGCGCCTGAAAGGCGAAAGCGTGGAAGAGATCACCGGCTGTGCCAGGGTCATGCGCGATCATGCTACACCGATCAGGATCGCCGGCAATGGCATAGTGGATCTGGATCGCGATGATATTAATATTGACCGGGAAACGATTATTGACACCTGTGGTACCGGCGGGGACAGGACCAATACTTTTAATATTTCCACGGCCAGCGCTTTTGTGGTTGCCGGGGCAGGTTTGAAAGTAGCGAAACACGGTAATCGTTCGGTTTCTTCCTTGTGCGGCAGCGCTGATGTGATCGAGACCCTTGGTGTGAATCTCAATATACCACCTTCTGAAGTTGAAAAATGCCTGAATGAAGTAGGTATTGGCTTTCTTTTTGCGCCTTTACTGCACGGGGCGATGAAATACGCGGCTGGTCCGCGCAAACAGATCGGTATCCGCACAATTTTCAATATCTTGGGGCCGTTATCAAATCCGGCCAAAGCTACTGCCCAGGTTTTGGGCGTATATAGCGAGCATCTGTGCGAGATCATGGCGAAAGTGCTGGGGAACCTGGGAGTGAAAAGGGCGATGGTGGTACATGGCAAAGATGCTATTGATGAGATCTCCATTACCGGGCCAACCCGGATAGCAGAATTAAAAGACAGACAGGTTAAGAGCTATGATATCAGCCCGGAACAATTCGGCATGAAAGCCGTAACTTTAGCAGATATCCGTGGCGGTAATGCGCAGGAAAATGCCCAGATCATCTTAAATATCCTGAAAGGTGAAAAAGGGCCAAAACGTGATATTGTCCTTTTGAATGCTGCCGCAGCTGTCTATGTTGGTGGGAAGGCAGATACTTTGGAAAAGGGTATTAAAATGGCCAGTGAGAGCATAGATTCAGGAAAAGCTCTGGAAAAACTGGAGCTTTTAAAGAAATATACAAAAATAAACGCGTAATTAGAGGTTCTATGGGCTTAATGCAGAAATTCATCGATGCAAAAAAGAAATCAATTGCCTTGGCTAAACAGTCTATATCGCTCTGGGAGCTGCAAGGTAAATTGATCAATAAGCATACTCCGACCAGGAACTTTAAAGCAGCTATATCTGTGCCTAAGGATACTTTGCATATCATTTCTGAAGTTAAAAAAGCTTCACCCAGTGCCGGGATCATCATTGATAATTATAATCCGGGGAAAATAGCCCGGACCTATGAAACATATAAGGCTGACGCTGTTTCCATCTTGACTGAAGAGAAGTATTTCCTGGGAGACATATATCATCTTTCTGTGGTCAAGGAAGTCACGTCCCTGCCGGTTTTGCGCAAGGATTTTATTATCGATGAATACCAGATCTATGAATCCAGGTTTTACGGGGCTGACGCGATCTTGCTCATTGCCAGTCTTTTATTTACCAGCGAGTTACAGCGGTATCTTGATATAGCTAAAGGCCTGGGATTAGATTGCCTGGTTGAAGTACATACTGAGCTTGATCTTAAAAAAGTCCTGGATACAGATGCCCAGATCATTGGTATCAATAACCGGAGTCTGGCTACCCTGAAAGTAGATCTTAATAATACAGCCCGGTTAAGGCCAAAAATACCTAAAGGAAAGATTGTGGTTAGCGAGAGCGGAATACGGTCAAAAGCAGACATAAAATTGTTGAAAGAAATGGATATAAATGCTATACTAATAGGACATTATTTATTGGAAAAAAAGGATAATATTGGCAAGGCTTTGAAAGAGCTTATAAGTAAATAGAAACACTATTTCTTGAGAGGAGTATCGTCTATGACTGATACCAAGATCTTGCTCAATGAAAGTGAAATGCCAAAAGCCTGGTACAATGTGGCGCCAGACCTGCCGGAACCTATGGCTCCGCCTTTACATCCGAAGACGGGAAAACCGGCAGAAGCAGCTGATTTTGCGCCAATTTTCCCGATGGAGTTGATCAAACAGGAAATGTCCCAGGACCCGTGGATAGAAATACCTCAGGAAGTTATTGATATATTGAAAATATGGCGTCCGACTCCCCTGGTCCGGGCGCATCGCCTGGAAAAGGCATTAGGAACACCGGCCAGGATCTATTACAAGAACGAAAGCGTGAGTCCGGCTGGCAGTCATAAACCGAACACAGCAATAGCTCAGGCTTATTACAATAAAAAAGAAGGGGTTAAGAGACTCTGCACAGAGACTGGTGCCGGCCAATGGGGAAGCGCGTTGTCTTTTGCTACTGCTTTGTTTGATCTTAAATGTACTGTTTATATGGTCAAAGTCAGTTTTGACCAGAAACCATATCGTAAATTGATGATGCAGACCTGGGGTGGGGAAGCTTTTGCTTCACCCTCTAATAAGACTAATTCGGGAAGAGCGTTTTTGAAAGAAGATCCGAATTCTAATGGTTCACTTGGAATGGCCATCAGCGAAGCAGTGGAAGATGCTGCCACGCATGATGATGCCAAGTATGCCTTAGGCAGTGTACTGAACCACGTAATGCTGCATCAGACCATTATCGGGCTTGAAACTAAGGAACAATTGAAAAAGGCAGAGGAAAAAGCGGATATACTGATAGGATGTGTTGGCGGTGGCAGTAATTTCGCTGGATTTGTCTTTCCTTTTGTGCCGGATAAGAAAAAAGGCCGGGATATTAAGATGATCGCGGTTGAACCACATAGCTGCCCGACCCTGACCAAGGGCCCGTTCACCTATGATTTCGGTGATACTGTCGGTTTAACCCCGCTGCTGAAAATGTATACGCTCGGCCATACGTTCATGCCGCCGGGAATTCACGCCGGTGGGCTGAGATATCATGGAGCTTCTCCGCTGGTAAGCTTAGCAGTGAAAACCGGTTTGGTCGAAGCCAGGGCCGTGCACCAGAATCCTTGCTTTGAGGCTGCAGTTCAGTTTGCCCGGACTGAAGGCATTATCCCGGCTCCTGAATCATCCCATGCTATCAGGGTGGCGATTGATGAAGCTTTGCAGTGCAAAAAGAACAATGAAGCCAAGTGCATTGTCTTCAATTTGAGCGGACATGGCCACTTTGATATGACCAGTTATGATAAGTATTTCAGCAAACAACTGGAAGATTATGAATATCCTACGGAAAAA
>JAQUQP010000076.1 GCA_028716025.1 bacterium
ATTTTACTTTTCCTTTACCCATGAAAATACAATCACGGTTGGAATCAGGCAGTTCTTCAGCCGGGAAATCCCAGCCAGAGCCATCTTCCAGGTTTTTACCGGTAGAGACCAGATCAGTGTCGAACGGCACTTCCGCGTAGATGCCAGGCACATTATCAACAATGACTTTAGCCGTTTTCTCTATTACATTCTTGCCGGTATCTTCGACCCGGAATTTAATACCATGTACGGAACCGCTGGTAATGGCAGAAGCATCCCACTGCGCCTGATATGATCCTTTGCCTTTTTCCACCAGATCAATGAAGGGGGCTTCGTCGATAGCATATTTGACTGAAACCAGGCCACGGTCGTCTTCAGCTTTTACGGTCAGGATAACATTATTCATGACATAAGAACCATCCCGGGGAGAATACTCTATTTGCGGCGGCTCATCAATATTATCCACTACGACACTGAAAGATTCGGACACCGCGGTACCGGAGGAACTCCAGGTTTTAAAAACAATGGAATGCGGCCCTTCACTCAAATTCTTAGTATCCAGGGTGTAGTTGTAATAACTATTGCCTAAGGCTTTCATGGCGTATTTTTTCTCATTATCTATGACTACTTCTTTGACTGGCCAATCTTTGCCTACCATATAGGCAGCTTTCAACTCCACTTTGCCGGTGATCTTACCATCCTGTTTGGGATTGACCACCTGGATGCTGCCTGTAGTCTGTCCATATTCCTTCTGCAAGGTAGAAAATATCTTTTTATATAATTTCCGGTCCATGGTCATGATACCCATGGTTCCTGGATCGTTGATCATCGTATGCCAGTCAAACGCGGTCCACCAAACCGTGCCGGCGACTGCCGGGACCTTATTGAACGCTTTCATGGTTTCCTTGAATAATTGGATCTGTTTCAATTGCATGCTTTCCTCTTTATAGGGAGCCCAAACACCGAATTCAGTGGCAATAATAGGTTTATCCGGGTAAGTTTTATGCATAGTCGTTAACGCATCCAGTGTATCCTCATAATAATCAGCGCCATAGAACACGCCGTAATACATGGTATACCCGAGCACATCCATATCTTTCTGGCTGGGATCTTTGTCATCACTGCCAGAGGCGGATTGGGCCACGAACCTGGTCCCGTCGATCTGGTAGGCTATATCGCGCAGGTCCTTGACGAATAAAGCCCGCTCGGTTTGCCAACTGCATTCATTACAAGTACCCCAGACAGCGACTGAAGCGCGGTTATAATCCTGGTAGATCATCTCCTGCCACATCTGCCTGGCGATGCCGCGCTCTTTGCGCTGGATATCAAATTCCGGCCCGCCAAACCAATAAACCGGTATTTCCTCCCAGACGACTAATCCCAAACGATCAGCCATGATCTGGGTAAAGGGATGATTGGGATAATGAGCGGTACGGATAAAATTGCAGTTCGCTTCTTTAACCAGCTTAAAATCATTATAGATGATCTGCTGGGTCGTTTTATTGCCGGGGACTTCATTACTGCCGGGGTAGACTTCATGCCGGGCCAAACCGCGCAGCGTTATCTGCTGTCCATTCAGCAAGATAGCTGCCTTGCTTTTATCAATAGTAAATTCCCTGAATCCAAACTGGGTATAATATTTGTCGATCAATTGCTTATTCTTAAGATCATAGATCTTGATCTGTAACACATACAAATTTGGTTGCACCGGGGTCCAGACTGTCACGGGATCAGCGGTCACCGTGAAATTATAAGCGCCGGTATCCTTGCCCAGGACAGTCAATTCCGTCGCTTTCTCTCCCTGCAGAACCAGGGGTTGGGATAGGTCAATGATATCTTTGGCATTCTCGGCTAAAATATTTTTATCAGTCAGCTTCGCTTTATAAATGAACATTTCCACTTTTAACGTAGTGTCAGTTTCGCTCCGGTTATCGATCACCACACTAGCCGAGAGCTGCGCTTTACCCGGGCCAACCGGCTTAGTCTTTATATCAGTACGCGCAATGTTAACCGCCGGACACACTTCAATATAGACATCCCTTTTGATGCCGCTATAATTCCACCAGTCGCCGATATAACAGGGCACGGTCAGGTTTTCCTGGTCACGGTTGCCGGAAGGCACCCAGGGGATATTGTCCACCCGGACAGCCAGGGAATTTTTCTCGCCGAATTTCACATAGGGCGTAAGATCCAGGGCAAAAGGCGTATAGCCGCCCTCATGACAGCCGATCCAAGTGCCATTAACCCACACATCAGTGAAATAATTAGCCGCCAGGAAAACCAGTTTCAGGTATTTACCCTGGGTTTCAGTACTGATGTCAAAAGTCCGCCTGTACCATACTCCGCTTTCGTACCGGTCAGGAGAAGGATTCTCCACTCCGGGAATCTCCTTTTTTTCCCAGGCGCTATCATCATAGGCAGGCAAATGCCGTCCATTGCTTTCTTTCTCTAAAGCAGCAATAGCTTCCGCGGTCCTTTTTTGCAGGGTTAATGCCTGGTTCATTACCAGTCGTTCCTTTTTCCAGGTGCCAGCCAGGTTAAGCTGTGCCCGGTCCTGCTGGTCAAATCCAGGTAAAGGCAAATTATTCTGGAATGGTACAGTAACATTATTTATCGTTTTGAGTTCAAGGGAAGGCGGCTGCAACTCCAGCGCTGAAAGACTTGGTACCCAAACTGCCGCTGCCAAAAATACTCCTAGCCATTTTTTAGTCATCTGCTTCTCCTTGAGCCCAACCGGCTCTACCATGAAGTATAATACTCTCCCTTTTTATTAAATCCGTTCACATTAACGTAAATCCTACCAGTGTTAGTGACGCCAGATACTGTATCGCTGGAACGAAAATACCACCAGCCCACATCCGGAGTTCCGGGAGTAGGCGGATTACCTGAAGCTAACCCCTGATGCCAAATATCAGACCGAGTGTGTTGAAAGGGCGGTGGCGGTTCAGGCCCGATCGTGCACAGAGGGATCTCGTCCAGATAGGCCTTGAAATCATCTTGCATCACCCAGCCAAAACCATCATCTGAGATCAAACGCAGCGGCCAGGCGGGATCGTAAGAGATGAGTCTCGGGAAATAAAATTCAGTATCGGCATAATAAATATTCAACGCCGAGCGTAACGAACCCAGATTACCTTTGGTCGCCCCTTCCCTGGAACGCCGCAAAAAATCCATGTACCGGGGGACCGCCACACCAGCCAGGATGCCGATAATGGCGACGACCATCATTAGTTCCACTAAAGTAAAACCGGCCTTATTTTCTATTTTTGAAAATGCCATATACGTGAACTCGACTCTCTGATAATTAGTTCCGTGGGCAAGATCAAATGAAGAGGCTTATCTACTTCCGGGGTATATTCGATCAGGAAACCGGCAGCTTCCGTCCCCAGCCTGAACATGGGCTGTTTCACTGTGGTTAAAGAAGGAATAAGCTGTGAAGCGACATCAATATCATCAAAACCTATGATCGAAATATCTTTAGGGATCTGGAGACCGCTTTCCTTGATCGCCATCATCGCTCCTTTGGCCATGAGGTCATTGGCGGCAAATACTGCTGTCGGCCTGGTTGGCTGGATCAATAGCTGGAGCATGGCCTGATACCCGAGATCTTCTTTAAAATGTCCGCAAACAACCAGGTTCTCTGACACCGGCACCCCTTTGTCAGCCAGGGCCTTGCGAAACCCGGCTTCGCGTTCATGGGCATCACCGCGTTCCGGCGGGCCGGCGATGAAACCGATCTGGGAGTGTCCCAGGCTGATCAAATATTTAGCAGCTTTATAGGCACCGGTATAATTTTCCACATCCACGAAATTACTACCCCTGAATCCCCCGCTGGCGCCGATCAGTACAAAAGGTATATCCGCTTCCCGCATCTTTTTGACCAGGATCGAATCTTGCGACGGGGCCATTACCAGGAAACCTTTGACGAATTTGCCAAAATACCAATTAGTAACCCTTTCCACTTCCTCTTCCTGCCGGGAAGTGACATTAAGGATGATCAGATTATAGGAATAATCGTCCACTACTTTTTCGATACCCTGGAGCACTTCGGTAAGGTAATAGTTTGTGAACAAATGCTCATACTGGATGACTAAAGCGATAGTCTGGGGAGTCTTACGGGAAAGATTGACAGCAGTCATATTAGGATGGAATTTGAATTTTTTGATCAGGTTAAGGATCTTGGAACGGGTTTTTGATTTTACATAGGGATGATTATTGAGGACACGGGAAACCGTCATTTTGGAAGTGCCGGCTTTTTCCGCGATCGTATTGATGGTAATATTTTCTGGTTTATTCATACGCCACCTTTTCTGATACCGGTAACATATTACTAATACAAATATACCACAACTGCTATTTTTGTCAAGGATTATTACGGAAGGAGGGACTTAAGTATCTTATCATATGAAAGGTCGACAGTCAATGCTAAATACAGTCAAATCGAAGAGCAGTTGCCAGTCGATACGAGAAACAGTTAACTGCTCTTCGTACTAACTGGCAACCGCCTCTCGCTATTACTGGCTAACTGTATCTAACTTGGCCCACATCTTCGTATTCAAGTCTTGCAGCATGCCGATCGTTGTTTGTTCGCTGACCAGGGGATTGAATCCGATCGAACCGATGGCCCGCCACATCGTGCTGGCCAGTGAGGTTACCCAGTGCCCATTCTTGCCGCGCGGTATTTCCCAACCATAGAAAAAGGTATTGACCAATTCAGTGTCTTTAGGCTGGATGCTGGTATAAGGCAGAACCCCGTAAGGCAACCTGGCCATCCGGCTCATCTTGTCCATTTCAGCCAGGTATTGCATGGCTTTTCTCTGGCAGGAAACCATGCGGTCGATATCACCGAGTTGACGGCAATAGTCAGCCATCACCTGGTACATTACTATCATTTGCCCGGTTCCCTCCCACCAGATTATACGCGGGCGATGCGGGTCTTTATATTTTTCATCGGTAAAATCAAAGCCAGTGATCGGTTCACCTTTGATCTCCTGGTACACCTGGAAATTTTGTTCCGCGAAATCAACCATTTTAAAAGGATCTATGCCCCAGCTGGCTAACACTGCCGGTCCGATGCCGGATATTCCCCAGCTCACGGTGTCCAGAGCTTTGGTCTTATCAACGCCAAATTCATTATAGCCGCAGTTGAAGCTCCGGTATTCCCGGTTGAAACCGATCTTCAGCAGCCACTGCTTGATACTTTCTTTCTCTTCCTGTATTTTCTTAAGGCCAAAACCTTTGGCTGTGAAAACCCGGCGTTCCATCTCTGTGCCTGCCTGGTAGATCTGTTCCAGCCAATTCAGCACCGCGTAGTTATCAATGATATTTTCCGTAGAAAAAACAGTGCTCCAGTCCGGCCCCCAGCCACTGCCCATACATACTGCTCCGCGACTCCCATCCTTCATGACATAGTGAGGTAAATTGTAAGCCCACTTAGCCACCTCGACGGCAAAAGGCAGGAATTGCCTGGTTCCGGTCATCTTATTAAACTGCAGGGCGGCCAGGGCTATCCACATATTCGGCCCGACATGTATCCTGTCCCCGTCAATACCGATCTCTAAACTATACTCATCCTGGCCGTTAAAATCATTGATCTTATAGGAATTCAACAGCCCGATATGCCCGTTCTTTTCCACACTGAAATTCTGTTCCAGGACTTTCAATATCTGCTTGGCTTTTTGGTATTGCCCATTCAGAGTATACACCATTACTACCAGGGCCAGGTCATAGGTAAATCCCTGTTGGTCCAGGATCCCTTCTTTATCCGGATAGTATTGTTTGCTGGCATCATCATAATAGTATACTGAGGAACCATGAAAGCTTTCTATCAATCCAGTGGTAGCAGCCCTTTCTTTATCTAGAAAAGTTATTGTCTGTTGGTTGACAGCCACTAATTTTTCAAGATATGGGTTCCCCGTATTAACCAGGTTTGCCATTATCATCTGCGGTTCATCACCAGCCAGGCATTCAACGGAACAGATCAAGACCAGAAAAACACAAAAAAAATGGGCAAGCTTGCGATTCATAATGTTCTATACTCCTCTCTGTTTAAAATTTATTTTCTACCATTTGTAACCCACGGAGATCCGATGAGTATCGCCGAGAATACCGTACGGCATCCAGGCATAGTGCAAATTGAAGCCAGCCACCTGGAAACCCAGACCGGCGGTGATCCCGTTAAAGTTCTCGATATCAGAAATATTCGCCGTATCATAACCGACCCGGAGAGCCAGGTTCTGGTTGACCCAGTATTCCAAACCAACATTTTCATTGATCTTGCTGTCTTCTTTGGGCTGGTATTTAGCGTCGGTGGACAAGGTCAGCATATCTTCCACAAATATGTAGGCGACTCCGGCTTTGATCGTCAAAGGCAAGGGGTCCTTTTCCTGTACGAACTTTACCCCGGGCCCCAGGTTCTGCACGTTCAGGCCGAAAGCCAAGCGCGGCCAGAGCTTATAAATGGCCCCAAAATCAAAAGCATAGCCATTAGCCTTTTCATTTTCTATTTTCTGCTGGAACATTTTAAGATTGGTACCCCAGGACATTTTTGGTCCCATTGTTTTAGCATAGGTCAACAAAAGCAGGCTCTGGGTGCTGGAAAAAGTACCGATGGAAGTACCGGCTAAGTCAGTCTGGTCAATTGATCCGGAATTCAAATAAGCCAGAGCCATGCCCAGGGCGCTGCCGTTCTGCAGCGGCTGAATGTAACCGATATAGCCATAGGTAATGCCTTCGAGATAATCGATGTAGCTGGCAATAGCTTCTTTATGTTTGGCCCAGGCAATACCGGCGGCATTATACTGCGGCCCGTTGACATCATCGGAGATCGCGGTGTAAGCTCCGCCCATAGCTACCGGACGGGCTCCGGCCCCTAACCGCAGGAACTGGGCGCCGGTTGTGCCGGTCCCATTGGCCGCATAAGAAGAAATGCTGAAGGCTAAATACCCAAGGCTGAAGGTAATGATCAAGAGCATCATCCTTAATTTGCTTGTCCCCGCATGGGAGAAATTGGTAATTTGTAATTTAGAATTATTCTTCATATGCCCCTCTTATTTAATGATCGCTAATTTGCCGGTCTTATGTTTGCTGTCAGTGCTTTCCACCAAGAAAATGTACAGGCCGCTGGCTACTTTCTGGCCATCTTCATTGGCCGCGTCCCAGTTAACTTCACCCCTGGCCAGGTCGTCGTGCAAAGTGCGAACCAGTTCTCCGGTCAGGGTGTATATTTTGACTTTTGAATCATTCATGATGTTGGTAAAGGTGATCATATTGTGTCCCAACCCGCTGTTGGGCTTGTAAGGATTCGGATAGACTTTCACTTCGTTAAGATTTTCCAGGGGTCCAGCCGGGGAGAAAAGACGATAGATCCGGCTTTCAGTTAATTCGCTGCCGGCTATTTCCACGGCTACGACATTATTGTTGCGATGGATCACTTGGCTGCCTGGTACTTCTTCCCAGTTAGCCGTGGTTTCATTCAATTGATAGATCTGCAGGTTGCTTTCCTGCCAACCAGTGATCTCGCCGGAATAACTCAGTTGGATAGTGATCAATCCGCTGATCAGACTGGTCGCGGTGAACTCAACGATGCTGGAATCAAGCTCTTCTTCAGAAGCCAGTTTCATGGAGTTGTATAATTTGGTATCAGCAGCGCTGACCATGGAGACTTTTCCCTGTTGCGGAATGGTAATATTCAGTATCTTGTTGTTATTTTCCGGATTCTGCGGGATGATCGCCCTGGTCTGGCAATCCTGGTCCCAGGAAATAGAGTCATCACTACTGTTACTGTTAATGATATTGTGTACCGGATATACCGGCTTTTCACTGGAAAGCATATTGGTAGAGATATTGGCAGATAAAGACGCTTTATTTTTGCCGGTAGCCAGGGTGGCCACAACCGCTATATAATAACCGGTGCCTTCCTGCAATCCGAAGATAGTGCCGTTATTAGCCTGCGGATCGTCCACTGGGGAATCCAGCATGGCCTGAACCCCATCATCGGTAATACTAGCAAAAGGTTCAGTAGAATAATAGACGGAATAACCTTTAATCGCGGTGCTGACATTGGCGGTCCAGGTAACAGTAATGCTATCGCCATTATCGCTGGGTGTATCAAAAGCTTTAAAATCAGTTATTCTTACCTGCTCGCCACGGCCCAGAGTCAGGGCTTGGGAAGCATTTATCCGGCCATATCCGTAATAATCATCTTTGCCCGCGACACCCAGGTCATCACAAGAACTGATGATCTTTTCTTCTACTTCCAGATTGCTGAGATCGCGGTCACTGGCTATAATTAACGCAGCCAAACCGGAAACAAATGGGGTAGCCATGCTGGTCCCACTGGCACGATAATACTCGCCGCCAACAATGTTAGCCTCTTTACGCAACATATCCGTCCCTTTCGCCTTAAGGGATAGGATGTCTACGCCGGGGGCGGTAACATCCACATTGCTGCCATAATTAGAAAAAGAGGCCCGCAAATCGCTGGCACTGCAAGCTGCGACTGTGATCGCTTGACTGTAGTTGCCGGGGAAGAACCTTTCAGCATTGGTGTTGTTGTTTCCGGCGGCTGCAACTATTACGCAATTATG